>JBBRGW010000005.1:0-25126 GCA_038223525.1 Pirellulales bacterium | reverse complement strand
CCCTCCGAGCGATCCGAGAAATTGGACGCGCGCATCGACCAAGTCGTCATGCGAGCCCTCGAAAAAGATCGCGACCGCAGGCAACAAAGCGCGAATGAAGTACGCACACAAGTCGAGTTTCTGAGCAATCACCCGGCAAGCGATAGAGGCGTGACCGAGACGACGAAGATTGTGGCAGAGCCTCCGGTCAAGGTCTCGAATTCGGCATTACCACGCTACAACATTCGGCCGAAGATCGCGATTGTGTTGGTAGTTGCATCGATCTTACTCCCATTGTCGCTTGCTGTGTATCTAGCAGCACATCGGGGGACAATTACTAATTTATTAATGTGGGTCGCAGCTTGGCTAGGTATTCCAGGGACAATGCTCGGTATTTTTCACCTGCAGTATTTGGGACGAAGCGGACACCGTCACGGTTTAATGCTCGCGGTATTGGCTAGCACCTTTTGGCCCTTCTTCATACCTCTGGGTGCCATCTATCTTTTAGGTGAAGAATTGCTTCACAGATTCTACGATACGGCCTCGCCAAAGCCCGTCCTGCTGGAATCGACGCTGGTTCTAATCCTCGGCCTAGTAGCAACTTTTTTTAGCGTTCGGTATTTCATTAATTGGATTGTTACGACTTTACCGACGGTTAGTGGATCGAACGACCTACATCCCTATTCGAGGGGCATCCGCATTGCAGCTCAAGTGACTGCTTGTACTGCCTGGATCATCGTTGTTCTCAGTATCTACTCCATGGCGATTGACGGAACTCTTTGGCGGATATGGCTCGTTTTCATTCTGACCGGAGCGGCTGTCTGGGGCGTTATGCAAATCAAACGATGGATCGAACGCACGACTCCTGACCCTAGGTATGTTGATAAGTCACTGCACCCCGTCGACCTGGTACTTATTAACCTGTTGAAGGCGTTCGCCCTGTCCGTTTGGATCGGCTTTATGCTGACGGGGATATGGATAATGCCGGGACGGATGCTGGACAATCGTTTGGCCAAAACGCGTGATCCGCAGCCGCAAAGCGTAGTGCCGGAACCTGACTACATACGATTGGACATCGCAGCGATATCGACCAACGAAAACGTCCTCGTACTCGATGTCATTGATGACCCAAGTACGTACTTTATGGGCATGGCATGGCCGGACGTTGGAGGAGGAGGGGAGGGGGGAACAGATAGTGTGGTTAGCAGCGAGGAAACTAAATTGCGAATCGTATTCGAAGGGCCAGAATTGCTTTCCGATAAAATAGCGCTCGCGTCCGAGAGCTACCTAGGGAACTGCTTCTTTCCAGGTAATCCTTCCGAGGACACAACGATTGACTTCGTCGCAGGGAAAACAGTGACCTTAGCCTTCGCTCTCCCTGATGCGAAAACTGCTCAGGCATGCAAACTCCGTATCGAGCGTCTGCTCCATTCGGGTCAATGGCCCAATTCCATCCCGATAAACAGCGAAAAGGCTATACTCTTTGACGTGAACAGTGCCTTTGGAACATACCGTGTTTTCGTGGAACCGCATCGATGATCCATCCAAGCGATCGAAACGGCAAAATCGAGCGACGGTTCATGACGACAGAGTGGACGAACGTTTTGTCCGCGCGCGGCGAATCCGAAGAAGCCAAAGAGTCGCTCAAAGCGCTCTGCGATCGCTACTATGGTCCGGTGTATGCATTTGTTCAGAACTATACGCAGCGCAATCAGAATGCTCAGGACTGGACCCATTCTTTTTTTGCAAAGCTGCTCGAGGGACGCTCCTTGGATTCGGTGCTCCAGTCAAAAGGAAAGTTTCGTAGCTATCTGCTTGGTGCGGTGAAGCATTATTTGTCCGACGAGCGAGCGAAGCAGAACGCCGAAAAACGGGGCGGTGCGATCGAGTTTCATTGTATCGATCATGCCGCGGTGTCCTGCGTGCTTGAGGGCGAGCCTAGCGATGCGATGTTGGATGCGTACTTCGATCGACAGTGGGCCATGTCGATTCTGCAGATGTCGCTTCAAGATCTCGAGTCGGAACTAGGAGCATCGCAATCGGCCCGCTTTGAACTGCTGCGACCTTGGCTCAGTGGCGATCCGATTGAGCTTTCTCACGCAGAGGTCGGCGCGAAACTTGCCTTATCCGCCGAAGCGATCAAAGCGACGATCCATCGTTGGAGGAGACGTTTTCGCGAGATCGTCAAAGCCCATATCGCATCAACTCTATCGGATGCTACTGAAGTGGATGAGGAGCTGAGATATCTCGTTCATGTGCTCGCTGGACACAGCCGACAAAAGTCAAAGTAGTAGGCACATTCCATGTGCCGTCCACCGAGAAATCTGGCAAAAGCTTGACTCCGAACGGCACTGCGGAGCATGCCTGCTACTTTTGTCGGCTGTGTCTTGCTGCAACGGCAAGACAACAATGTTGTTAGTTGCCAATCTTTTTGGGATCCGAAAATGATGCCTTCGGTCGTTTCTATGTAAGTAAGCAGCTCTGCACAAGTAAGTGGACAAAACACGTAGGCGAGTCTCTCCGAGACTCGCAAAAATCAGCGTCTCGGAGAGGTGCTGCTACGTGAATTAGCCGAAGAAACTTCTTCAGAGCTGCTTAGCTGGCTGCGCCGGGTAACGATCCGTTGGCATAAAGCCAGTGGTTTTTTTGAATCGCTGACCTCGCAATCTTCCTCTTCGAAAACCGGAAGGCGGACGCTAGCAGCGTCCGCCACGGGGGGAATTTACAACTAGGACTTTGGAGCTGCGATGCCTGCTTCTTTGAGGAGCTTTTGGACCTCTTCGGCATTACCCTTAGTCTTTTCTGCAATCACCAGGGCTGTTTGGATTGCGTCTGCCTTTAGCTCTGCAATTTCCGTTGCTTTGATCGCCATTTTGAGGGTCTCGACATCCGGGAATTTCTTGATCAGTTCGAGCACTGATTTTTGTTCGCCGACTTGCCGAGCGGCTGCAAAGGCCTCGTTGCACATCGCTACTCTTTCGGGTTGGTTGCGAGCGAACTGACCTGCCATTCGCAAGTAACCTTTAAAGAGTCTGCCTTGGAATTTGTCCGAAGGTCCCGTCTTGACCAAATCGAGCAACACCGGTGCGGCATCAAAAGTTAACCACTCACCGAGCACGCGACTACTAACATCTCGCAACTCTGGAGTATCGCCTTTGGCGGCCGCATAGATCGCTTCCAATGCCTTTGTACCACCGACGGCTCCGATGATATCGAGCAGTACAACCTTGGTCGGTAACTCAGACGTTCCCATCGTTTTAGCGAGTTGAGCCACGCACAATTCGCGGTCCGGCATACGGACCGCTGCCGTCTTGAGCGCCTGCTTGGCAACGTCCATATCGTCCGCATTGCTCGGTGCAACTACTTGCGAAATCAATACGTCGAGGCTTTGAGGTGGGACCGTCGTTCCTAACGACTTGAAGGCCGCAGCCCGAACCGACTTATCCGTATTCTTCAAAGACTTGACGAGCTCTTGAGTCGCTTCGATACGTCGTTTGCCCACGACGGTGATCAATGCGGTAAGCATACTCCCTTCCGCTTTCGGCAATCGGGCTAGAATATCTTTCGCAATGTTCTGGTCTGGCAATTCTGAAAGGGCTGTTAATGCAGCCTCGGTCAACTCTGCATCGCTTTCGCCGGCGATGGTCAAAAGCGAAGAAACGCATGTTGTATCACCGACTCGTCCAATCGCGTCGATGGCCGACATTCGAACTTCTTTGGGGCCTGCCCCAGCTGCTTTGACAATCGCTGGCAACGAGACTGTATCTTTGCGATCGGCCATGGTCTGAATGACCAACACGGCGCGATCCGGTTTTACTGTGGCGAGTTCCGTAGCCAGCGCGCTATCGATCTCGCGACCGGTCATCTCTCTTGCGGTTTTGAGAGCCACTTGGAACAGAACCTTATCGGAGCTGCGAAGGTTTTCCAACAGGAGAGGCAGGCCATCCTTTTTCCTCGCAAGAATGGCACCGCGGGTCGCTTCGACCAATCGCTGTTTTGGAACGTCTGCTTTACGAATGTCATCGTAGATGGAGGCTGCGAGCGTTGCATTGCCGTCCTTCATGGCTTTCTCGGCGCATAGCACACAGCCTTCCGCGACCGCAGAGCGAACACTTTCCGGCGAAGTGACCATGGCTTGGCGAAGCGTTTGCGTTGCGGCTGCATTGCCGATACGGCCAAGTGCAACCGCGACCGCCGACGCGACCTCGACATCTTTGTCTTTCAGTTTTGGCGTGATGCTATCGATTGCACCTGCATCGCGACGAACACCGATGGAGTTGATCACTCCGACGAGCAATCGACCATTCAAACTTTCCGTTGCCTTGCGAAGCGTCTCATCCACCTTTTGGCCAGGAATTGCTTCCAACGCAATACGGGCCCAAGCAGCGAGTTGTTCGTTTGACAAGAGTTTGGCCAACTCGGGTGCCGCTTCTGCGGTCCCGTAGATGGCCAACCGCTTGCACGCGATCGCTTTGTCTGCAGGCGTTGATTCCGATTTGAGAACACCGATCAGGTCGCTCTCTTTTTCCATCTTAACGACTTGGCTAAATCCGATGCTGCTGGTCGCAAAGGTCAGTGCCGCGCAAAGCGATAGCACTAGCGATGCGCGTTTCAATTGTCTATTCATGCTTGTTGTTTCCGAAATGTGTATTGAATGGATGGGTTGGACTAAACTCGCCACGGCTCGCGGATCGCTTCGGATCGCAAGCGATTGGCTGGTTCGTCATTGATGAATTCGCTTTTGGCCAAATCGTATTTCACTGTGCGATTCAAAAACAAAGCGATGTTGGCTGCATGGCACGCGATGTGCGCGTTGCAAGCAGCGTCTGCGTTTCCTTTCGGAGTTCCGCGAGTCTTGACGCAGTCGAGGAAATCGCGGACATGGAAGGTCGCGGGATAGTTAGGTACCTCTTCGACCGTCCTACCAGCCAACAATTCAGGCGAGCTAAGCACTAGCTTTCCGCTATCGCCCGCTTCCACCCAACCTGTTTCTCCTTCGAAACGAACTGGGCAGGATCCAAGCGGGATCCATCCTTTTTCGCGGAAAATCAATTCGACCCCGTTCTCATACTTGGCTACCAACTCACCATTGCTCGGCGCGTTGTATTCGATCGGTGGTGGACAATCCCCAACTGCCCATTGACATAAGTCAACGCAGTGGGAACCCCATTCCAAAACACCACCCCCTACAAGACCGCCACCTTTCTCGAAATTAAATCCATCCTTGAGCGTGGCACTATTGAAAGGACGCCAGGCTGCAGGGCCCAAGTACATATCCCAATCCGCGATCTGCTTGTCCGGCATTTCTTCCGCAGGCAACCAGCCGCTCATCATGGCTTGCATGCCGGCCGGGTGAGCATAAACCTTTTTAAGCTTGCCAAGTTTTCCAGTTCTCGCGAGGTAGCATGCGAACGCAAAGTGCGGAAGATTGCGACGCTGTGTTCCCGCTTGGAATACTCGCGAAGTTCTTCGAATCGTCTCCGCCAAAATGAGACTTTGGGAAATATTTTTGGTGCAAGGTTTCTCGCAGTAGATGTCCTTGCCAGCGCGGGCTGCTTGCATGGTCATCGTTGCATGCCAATTGGGCCCAGTGGCAATGAGGACAGCGTCGACATCTTTGCGATCGAGGATTTCGCGAAAGTCGGCGACCATGTCGCAGTCAACCGTTTTGTACTTCTCATCGACTTTCTTCTTTACTGCAATACGTCGAGACTGCTTCACGTCGCAGACCGCGATGAACTGGACGTCTTTCTGCTCTAGAAAACAATCCAAGTCATAGTTGCCTCGGTTTCCAATCCCGATCCCAGCCACAACCACTCGCTCACTCGGCGCTACTGCACCATCGCGTCCGAGAGCCGAGCTTGGAATAATCGTCGGTGCAAAGATAGCGGCTCCGGTCGCACCGAGAGATGTTTTTAAGAAACGACGCCGTTTAAGTTGATGTGTGTTGTTTTTCATCGCTGCCTTTCGAACCCATGGTCGTAAGAATTCCGCAAAACTGCTTGTACGCGAACCCAGTCGCCCTACGAGATGTTACCATAGAACGAAACGGTTTGCAGCAGTAGGTAGTTTGCGAAACAGCAGCCCGAGGCTGGCAACTCGAAACTGCAGCCCGAGGCTAGCGCCGTCGGTTCAGGCAACTCGAAGGTTAGTGCCATTGGGCTTTATGCCAGTGGATCGTTATCCAGGCGCAGCCTGCCAGCATAGTTGTACGACGCTCCGCGTCGTGATTACGCGACCGGCAGGCTGAAAACTACCGTAGGATGGGACCATTGTCCCGTCCGTTGACTAGTTCGGGACAATGGTCCCAAACTAGAACTTGTATCTCACAGCCTGCCGCTCGCCATAATGCGACGCGGAGCGTCGCACAACTAAGAGAGCTCTATCTGCATGAATCTACAGAAACTTCCGAAATTCATCCGGCATTGGCTGGGTTTGATTTTGTTGACCGCGTCCATTCATGGCCCCGCCCTTGCGGATGAATCTCCGATAAAAATTTGGCCAGATCTCGCTCCCAACGAAACGAGTCGCGATCCAGGCACGGCGCTGCCAACGAAGCCGGG
This sequence comes from Pirellulales bacterium, assembly GCA_038223525.1. Lineage (GTDB taxonomy): Bacteria > Planctomycetota > Planctomycetia > Pirellulales > Pirellulaceae > JBKCUI01. The sequence continues at coordinate 18,584 of JBBRGW010000005.1, read as the reverse complement.
AGAGGTAATGCCGATTACGCGAGTCTCGGGCGTCCGATGCCCAACAATGAAAGTGTATCCGGCAAAAAACAATCCGTGTGGTGCAGCTGTTTTAATTTTGCCAGGCGGCGGCTTTACCTATGTCGTCCCCGATCTGGAAGGCTCCGAGGCTGCTCCATGGCTCAATGAGCTAGGGATCACGGTTTTTGTCCTGAACTACCGAACCAAAGAAGCCGTCATGCCCGGCGAGCCAAACTGGCAACGGCCACTGCAAGATACGCAACGCGCGATGCGATGGATCCGTCATGAAGCAAAACGTTGGCAGATTCAGACCGATCGGATAGGGCTGCTTGCATTCTCCGCAGGCGGTCAAGTCGGCGCGATAGCTCATGCGCGAGGGGACCAAGCAACTTACGATGCTATCGATGAAATGGACAAGCAATCGTGCAAGCCGGATTTCTCGATGTTGATTTATCCGTGGCAAATGATCGACGCCAAAACCAACGAGTTGCTTGAGCCCATTCGAATTACGGACCAATCCTCACCTGCGTTCATCGTCCACACACATGACGACGCATCGAGCTCGATCGGGGCGGCGAAACTCTACATTGCGTTAAAACAGCAAAAGGTTCCTGCTGAGCTCCATGTCTATCAAAACGGTGGACACGGTTACGGCTTGCGTGACCGTCCGGATTCCGTCATCTCGACTTGGCCGGCACGAGCGACCGAATGGCTCAAGATAAGAAAGCTACTTGAGGCCAAGAATTAATTTCGCCGTTTGGGCGTTGGGCAAATAGCCAACAAACAACAAACCTTACGTTCCAGCAAGCCGCCAGCCCGCCAGCCCGCAATCCGACTGGGCGCAAGACTAACGAATACCAATTACTGATGGGTACATTCTTCATGAAACGATTGATTTTGATCGCGTTCGCTTTTTTAAGCCTTTCTTCGATTGTTCTTCCATTCGATAGCGTCGCTGGTAAGCGTCCTAACATTCTCTTTATCCTAACTGATGACCAAGGATACGGAGATATCTCCGCGCACGGTAATCCTGTACTCAAAACGCCGAACCTGGATAAATTGCGAAGCCAAGGGGTTAGGTTTACCGACTTTCATGTCAGCCCGACTTGTTCGCCCACTCGCAGCGCACTGATGACGGGCCGGCACGAGTTTAAGAACGGGGTCACGCACACTATCCTGGAACGCGAGCGGCTCACACTCAATGCAACCACCATTGCTCAGTTGCTTCATTCGAACGGCTACACCACCGGTATCTTTGGCAAGTGGCACTTGGGAGACGAAGCCGAGTACCAACCCAATCGACGCGGCTTTGATGAAGTGTTTATCCATGGAGGCGGAGGGATCGGTCAGATCTTTCCAGGCTCGTGTGGCGATGCACCAGGCAACAAGTACTTTGATCCGGCCATTCTCCACAACGGTCAGTTTGAAAAGACCAAAGGATATTGCACCGACCTATACTACGAACAAGCGATCAAGTGGATCGATGGACTGAGAAAGAGCGATAAACCCTTCTTTGCCTATATCCCATCCAATGCTCCACATGCACCCTATATCGCGAAGCCTGAGGATAAAGCGATTTACGAAGGCAAGGGGCTCGCTCCTGACACGGAGAGCTTTTTCGGGATGCTGCACAACATCGATCAAAACATCGGTCGTATCCTTGCTAAATTGGATGAATGGGGCATCGATAAGAACACGCTTGTTGTCTTCATGAACGACAACGGTGGCACCGCGGGTGTGAAAGTGTTCAACGCTGGGATGCGAGGTGCCAAAGGTACCGCATGGCTGGGCGGGACACGGGCCAGCTCCTTTTGGCGTTGGCCGGGCACGATCAAGCCTGCGGACTGCGATGCGTTAGCGGCTCACATCGATTTCTTTTCGACCCTTGCAGAAGTGGCTGGTGCCAAGATTCCTGACGCTTTGAAATCGCAAGTCGAGGGCCGCAGTCTCGTACCGCTTTTGGACGATCCCAATTCGCCCTGGCCAGATCGATCTCTCATTACCCATTTCGGACGTTGGCCAAAATGGGCAGATCCGAACGGATCCAAATACAGCATGTGCAGCGTTCGCAATTCGCGTTGGCATCTGGTTTCAGCCAAGGGAACTTCGGTGCCAAAATGGGAACTGTTTGACCTCAAGGTAGACTTCGGTGAAACAACGGACGTCGCCGCCAAGTATCCCGAGACTGTTAAGGATCTCGAACTTGCCTTCGAAAAATTCTGGGCAGAGGCATTGCCGTTGATGGTCAACGAAAAGGTGACGGGGCCATCGATCAATCCCTTCCAGGAACTATATTACAAGCAGTTCGGCGGCAGCCCTACCGATGCGGATTTAGCAAAGATGAAACCAAATAAGTAGGTCATTCTAGCGGTTGCGACTAGGATAATTAAACGCACGCGGCCATCAAGCTTGCCGCTCGGACCACAAGGCATAAGTCTTAAATCGCATCAGTCTTAGGCGATCGGCAGAATGAAAAGTACCGTAGGATGGGACCAATGTCCCGTCCGTTGATGCGTTCGGGACAATGGTCCCAAACTACGACTGGTATAACACAGTCTGCCGCTTGCCTTTAAGCGGTTCAATTATCATAGCCGAGTCGCAATTCCGATCTATACTGCCGAGTTCGCTTGCATAACAACATTCGCGCGACGAAGCGTGTGCATCACAAAATAGGTTACGCACCAGTACTCCAGGAATGCTCCGCAGTTGAACAAATAGAATTCGAATAGACCTACCTTGGATGCCGCAAAGGGAAGATAGTCAACAAGCATCAGCCCCGGACTAACCAGTATGCACCAAACAATTAACTGATAAGTTACAGAATGAGATTGCGATGTCACCCTTAACGTCATTCTTGCCGTGAGATAGGTGAGGGAGGCTAAAGGAAGCGCCGCCACGACGTCCCGAACGACAGTACGAGGATTCACAGTGGCTTCTAAACCCCACGAATAAGTTCGTGACAAAATCAACATCACGAACACAGATACCGTCATTAAACAAAGCAGGAATCGAATACTCACTTGCCGTGCACGGTTCTCGTCAATGACCGCACTGAGTTGATCCTGCAATCTTTCGCGATCCCGTTTTGCAATCAAGTAATGAATGGCTAGAGACACCCCAAAGTAACTCAACCCTTCCGCCAAAACACGCAAATCGCAAGGTACCTTCTCCAATTCAAATATCTTCGCTATTGAGATGTCGCAGGCAAATAGAAAGCACGCAAAAACGGACGCTGAGAATCCAATCAAACACCGCCAAGGCAACGAGAAAGAACCACGAACAGTCCAAAATGCCAGCATACCAAGCCACGCAGCACCTAAGGCAAGCTCGATTTTATTGAAGTAATAGCTTGGCATTTTGCTCAAAGTATTACGCACAAACCAGTACCCAATGGGTGCAACAAGCAAAGCTATCCAAAATCGAATGGCGTACCAGCGCGATGCAAGTCCAACCTGGAACCGTCCAAAATGCGAGTTGCTGAGGTCGCTCATCGTTTATGACTGTGTGGATGGGAGCTGTGGGGATGCTGGCATCCGCCACGGGATCAGTTGGCTTGACCGCCCGCAACTCGCGAGACGATGTCGTTGTCGAAATAGTTGGTCGACATTCCCGCATCTACAACCAGCGTCTGTGCGGTTATTCCGGAGGATCTCGGGCTGAGCAAAAACAAGACAGTATCAGCTACTTCCTGGGTTGTCACCCCTGTGCCGCGAGGGATCGCTTTTTCTGCAAAAAGATAAGCATCGACGTAGCCAGGAATACCAGCCGAGGCGCTCGTTTTGAGCAACCCGGCTCCAACCGCATTGAATCGAATTTTGGAGAAACGGCTGAAAGATTTTGACAAGAAAGCAAGCGATGAATCCAATGCGGCTTTCACGGGCGCCATGAATCCATAACTTTCGCTCGCCATGCGAGTCGTAGAAATCCCGATTGTCACCATCGACGCAGTGGGGGCTAGCAAGTTCTTGATCGCATTGCTTACAGCGATAAATGAGAAACAGGAAATGTCCATTGCCTGCAAAAATTGCTTGCGGGTGGTTTCATGGAACGGCTTCATTCCATCGCTGTAGTCCGCGAACGCAATCGAGTGCACCAGGCCGTGGATCGGTTCGGTGTTGGTGGCGAGCTCGCCCGCTAACGACTGAATTTGCGATTCCTCTTCGACATCGCAAATCCAAATCGGGGACTTAGGAAACAGCTTCGCAACATCATCATTTCGCTTTTGGCTTCGGACGACATATTCTACTAACGCGCCGTTTGCCTCAAGCGCCTTACCAATGAAATAGGCGACGCTCTTTCGATTAGCGACGCCCATTACAACGAATCGCTTTTGATCGACCTGCAGATAAGTCATGTTTGTGATTAAAGGGGAGGGTGGTTTTTTGGTTGGGTTGCGGCGTCAATGATTTAACTCCATTTCTTCTCCTCGGGAAGAGAAGAGGAGAAGAATGTTTAGGCGGAGTTCTCAGTTACCGATTGCCTGACGAGCGGCCTTTGCCGCCACCTCGTTTGCCTTTAGGTGCACCGAAAGATCTGCCGCCGGCGCTCTTCTTTTTCGTAGCGCTGAAGCCTGTACGAGTGCCGCTAGGTCTCCCGCTACCGCTGGACTTACCACTGGCCGTTTTCGAATTGCTAAATCCCGATCCAGAACGCGCTGCCCCTTTGCTTGGGCGGCTTGAGCTGGGTCTTCCAGAGGATTCGCCGAAACGACTTGATGAAGCACCCTTGCGGGCTGCAGAGCTGGCTTTTCTACCTGCGGCTCCGGTTGGTCGCCCCCGTTGCCCACTGTTCGGGCCAGATGGTCGACCTACACCTTTTTTACGTGCGAAGCCTGAAGAAGCTCCCTCTTCGCTAGATCTTGCCCGTGGCGATGCGGAGCGAGGTGAAGCGGAGCGGGGTGAAGCGGATCGTGGTGATGCGGATTTTGAAGTGGAATTGCGTGACCCTGATCTAGATGGTTTCGAAGCGCGGTCGGCGTCGCGGGCCTGCTGCGGCTTTCTAGTAGATTTGCGAACTTCCACTTCTTCGCTATCGATATCCACGAGATCCTCTTCGTCTATCTCTTCTGCGTCATCGTCTTCATCATCGTCGAAGCTCTCGAAACCCATTCCATCGGAACCGAAATCGTCATCGTCATCTTCGAACCCTGCGTCATCAGCATCTTCATAGCTGAGCACTTTTCCCTTGCGCACTGGAGCCTCGAAGTCCTCGTCGAACATCGGACCTGTTTCCTTGACCAGCACGGAGTCTTGGAAACGCGATTCTTCTGGATCCTGATCCTCGGCTTCGCTGTATGGGTTTTCGGACAAAGGGGGCAACGTGTCTAGCGACTCTTCACGTTTGGATTTCTTTTTGACCTTTTGACTCTTTGATTTAGCAGGATCTAACACCGCTTTGCCGCCCGCTCCCTTGGCTGGACTGTGTTTCACGGAAGCGCCAGCCGCTGGTACTTCCAATCGATCTACTTCGATGTTCGCGCCGACTCCATTCATTTCAGCCGATCGATGACGATCTTTTTCTTTGCGTTGGATCTTCTTTTCTTTTTTAATTTCTTCGACCGCGTTGTACAACTGCGCGACCTCGTCTTGCGAGAGTGGTCGATAGCTTCCTTCGGGCATCGTTGCCAATCGCAACGGACCGATCGCAAGTCTTCGCAATGTGATCACTTTGTGTCCGAGTCGCGCAAGCACACGTCGGATTTCGCGGTTCTTTCCTTCGCTCAAGGTGATCTCGATTTCGGTGCAGCCCTTTCGTACGCGGCGGATCTTGGCACCATCTACGCGCGCGAACCCTTCGGCCAGATAGATACCGCGTTGCAGTCGACGCATTGAGTCCATTTCTACTTGACCCGCCACCACGACGTAGTAACTCTTGGGGACGCTATTGCGTGGGTGAGCCAGCCGCTGAGCCAACTCGCCGTCGTTCGTCAAAAGAATGAGGCCCGTGCTCGACGAGTCCAATCGGCCGACTGGAAACAGACGGCTATGGCCAGGCACCAAGTCGATCACGCGCGGTCGTCCCTCAGGATCGCTATTGGTGCAGAGGACACCAGCGGGTTTGTGCACTGCGAAGTAGAGAGGACGATGCCGTTTGAGCGGCTCTCCATCGACTGAGATCTTGGCTGTGTCAGCGTCTACTTTGACTCCAACTTGGGTGATGGTTTTGCCATCGATTTCGACGCGGCCATCGGTGATGAGCTCGTCCACTTGTCGGCGTGAGCCAAGACCTGCAGCGGCGAGAAGTTTATTGATACGTTGTTCTCCGGAAAGTATAGACGGAGATTCAGTACGAGGCCGCTTTGGCTTAGACATGGCAATTCATTCATTCAAACGAAAACTAAAAACACTGTCGTGCAACCGCTCAAAGATCGGTTGGCAGCGTCTCACGACGCAGCAACTCTAACAGAAGCACCCCGCTTGGCTGAACTCTTGGTTCGGCGGCCGATTGGCCCTCGCTATGGATGGGCATCGACTAGGAAGTGGGGGTGTCGTATCTGCTAGCCCACAACTGCAAGTTAGCTAAATTAATAGATGAGGGCACGTTTTGGCAGGGCAAATGCAGAGTTATTTGCAAAGAAAGAGCAATTCCAAGGTTTTTGTGCTCCCGTGTCGGACGCTAACTCACAGTCCATTCGGACCGTTAGGCGAGCGGCAGGCTGAAAACTACAGTAGGATGGGACCAACGTCCCGTCCCCTGATTCGTTCGGGACAATGGTCCCAAACTACGACTGGTAAAACACATTCTGCCGCTCGCGTTAGTGTCCCGAATCGTAGTGGACGAGGCGACGAGGCCCGCAGTTCAGGACTCGTAGCCTCGTCCACTACAGTGTTTTAAGCATTCCGCCTCATTGAGTTTTGCTGGGTTACTTGTGCATCGTTGCTTAGTTCTTTATTTCTTCTCTTCCGACGGCTTGTTGACTAGTTTTTCGACGAGTGCACGGGGACGGAAGTTCGCTGGCGACTGCTTGCTCACTTCATACAAAAATCGCTCTACTCCAAAATGAGTTTCTTGCGGGGCGCTTACCAACAACATGGATCCTACCGTCCTGATTGTGCTATTGCCGCCCTGAACTTGCCATTGGTCTGGCGCTATCGTCGATTCAATCCCAGCAAGCACCTCGAGTGTCAGGCCGCTATCGGGAAGGAGATAGCTCAAGTCATAAAACCGCAGCTCGTTTGCGCTAAATTTCTTGGATGTGATCCTAACTATCTCATGCTCAATAATGTAGGTGAGTCCTAACGGCTCGAGCATGACCGAAAGGATATCTTTGACCCTTGCGTCTTTCATACGAAGCGTGATTTGCTCGTCAGGCAATATACTCTCTTCGTCTAGCGCTTTTTCGTCAAGAATAAATGGCATCTTGGACGTTGAGCCGATGTATTCGATCGCGGCTGATAACGGCGCGGCTTTAAAATCAAAGTCTATACGATCGTTAAGCTGAGCCCGCATTTTGAGTTCACGTTCGTTTTCGAAAGTACGACCGTCGAGCCAATAGGGAGTTGGTCCGGTCGGCTTCTCCCATCGGATCACCACCTCCTTGGGTATGTCGGCACCAGTTGGCATTCCGGATATGCCGGCTCCCATTCCAACTCCAGCCATTCCGCCAACCATGCTGAAGCCCATGCCGCTACCACCCATGTTTGCTTGCGCGAGTACGAATGATTCCGTCTCAGCAGGCTCCGATTCAACAACGTTTGGCAGGGTCATCGCGACGCGGTTTCCTACGCCGCGGGTCGTTGGAAGTGAACCTGACTGCTGGTTTGCGAGGGCGGACATAAAGCCGATGGTGCCGATGGCGCCGAGGACCAAAAGGCCTCCTGCGGTCCCCACAATAGAACGAGCGAATGGTTTCATGACGAGTTCTCCTTGGACGAGTTTAAAGAGTTGAGTGCTGATCGTTTTTGTTTCGGCAAGATTTGCGAGCGTCGGGCTTCCGACCCCTGCGTTACCAACCAATTCCAAGAATCGATTGGTCCATGGCATTGCGGTTGTTGCGACGACATCCTGTTGGAATCGAAGGCATGCGGCCGCAACTACAGTTAGGCTAACGCCGCGCATCGCGAGCCGCATGCGAAGCGCTTTGCGACCCCGCTTGAGCCGACTTTCCACGGCAGTCACACTGAGATTCAAACACTGCGCGATTTCAGGGACGCTGTTCCCGCTCAGATAATGCTCGATGAGCGCTTCGCGAAGATTGTTCGGCAGTCTTGACAATTCTTCGTCCATGGCTTCGAGTTGGAATTCGCGAGCGATGATGGCCAGCGGCTCTTCCGCAGTCGATTGCGATGAATCCAAATCGACGCCGACGGTCGACTGGAGGGCGATTTTTTGATTGGCCTTGCGCCGCAAACTGCGTACCCGTTTGGCCGATCGAAAGGCCACTCCATAGAGCCAAGCGGCCAGCGAATCCGGCTTGCGAATCTTCTTGACGGACAACACCATCGCCAAAAAAGTCGCTTGGTAAGCGTCCTCGGCATCCTGCGAGTTGGATATCAATCTTCGAATAACCGACGCGACCAACGGCGAGTGCCGACGGACAATCTCAGTCAGCGCCGGCGGTGATTGCGAAAGGCGATAGAGCTCCAGCAATTCCGCATCGGTAAGCAATCGGAACTCCTGGCCGATGGTTGTTAACGGCTGAATCGCTTGAATTGGCTGAATCGGCTGAACGGGTAACGTTGGGTTCACGGAAGGCTGATCCATTGGATTCTCGAAGCGAGGGAATGGTTGAAGTCTGTCACTTAGTGTCTAGTTTAAGCTGATCCAGGCGAAGATTATGTCGATTTTGTAAAAAATGCTTCGGACGCGATAGCATCCGCCACAAGTGACATATGGTTTATACTGGGATAAGTCTGCCGACATCTTTGCCTGGCAATTTGGTCTATTTTCCACTTCAGATCCATCAAAATGCGACCCAGCGAATCTACCAATCTCTACTTCAACCAAGCCGCTGACCAACTGAAAACGCCACAATGGCTGCGGAAGTTGCTGATCACCCCCAAACGCGAGGTTACCGTCCAGGTCGCGTTCGAGCGAGACAATGGTGACGTCGAGACCGTGCTCGGCTACCGAGTTCAGCACGACAACTCGCGGGGCCCCATGAAAGGCGGCTTGCGTTATCACCCCGCGGTGGATCTAGACGAAGTGCGAGCGCTTGCCTCGTTGATGACATGGAAGACTGCCGTCGTGGATCTGCCCTATGGCGGTGCCAAAGGTGGTATTGGAATCGACCCCAAAACGTTGTCAAAAAAAGAATTGGAGCGAATGACTCGCGTCTTCGTGGACCAAATTCATGAGATCGTCGGGCCCGATAGCGATATCCCAGCCCCAGATATGGGTACCAATCACGAAGTCATGTCCTGGTTCCGCAACCAATGGGAAAAGTACCATGGATTCAATCCAGCAGTCATTACAGGCAAGCCGGTCGAAGAATACGGCGCAAAAGGGAGAGAAGAGGCAACCGGACGAGGTGTCGGATTGTTGGCGGTGAAGTTGCTGAAACGAATCAACGTCCGGCCTGAGAATTGCAGAACCGCCATTCAAGGCTTTGGGAATGTGGGATCACACGCTTCGAAATTCTTGTTCGAGTCGACGTTTCCAGTAATCGCGGTCAGCGATGTCAGCGGAACTTATTTCAATCCTAAAGGGCTCAACATCCCAGAGATGTTTTCTTTCGCAATCAAAAACAACAATCGACTTGAGGGGTATGCAGGTTGCGAGAAACTTCCTGCGGAAGCTTTGTTGGAACTCGATTGTGACTTGCTGATTCCAGCAGCTTTGGGAGATGTTGTTACCAAAGAGAACGCGAGCAAGATTCGAGCCAAAACGATCATTGAAGCCGCCAATGGACCGATAGATCCAGAGGCAGACGAACAGCTGGCATCGCGTGGGATCATGATCTTGCCCGACATCCTCGCCAATGCAGGCGGGGTAACCGTGAGCTATTTCGAGTGGGTTCAAAACCGCCAGCACTACCGATGGAGCCTCGATCGAGTTAGACAAGAACTGGATCGAACGTTGAGCGACGCGTTTGAGAATGTCTGGCAACAATCTGCATCGCATTCGGTTTCGCTTAGAACTGCAGCGTTCATGCTGGCGATTTCACGCGTGCAACGAGCGACGGAACTAGCCGGCGGGACCGGCTGACCGTAGCCAACTGCCAATTGCGAGGGTGTGCAAACGGTCGATTCCTATTCGACCAAGACTGCCAAGGGCGGTTCTTCTACTTTCTTGCGACGAAACATGAAGTAGATCCCTACGGCTGCGACAGCCAGTAACGCCAAGCTATAAAGAGGCCTTACAGCCACCCATGCGATGCTGATGGTTAGGAGCGCAAGAACGCTTCCAAGAATAAAGCCAATCAGCATCGTTGCGGCCCCGACCATCTTGCCCAAGAGAGGGACAAAATTTGCGATCGCATGGAGCGGTCCGGCGATCAAGCAAAAACCGACACAAGCCAAAACCCAACCAGCCAAACGCAAGATGGTTGCTAGCGTTGTGTTCTCAAATCGTAACGCATCAAACATCTGACTCGAAGACACTTCGCCGGCCACGATGCTTTCGATGGTCTCTCCGTTGCCGGCTTTAAAAGGTTCAAAATCGGAGCCGTTTTGCTTCGAAAGCAGACTGACCGTCATCGGCTCGACCATCCGAAAGCGCATACGCTGATCACCAATTTTTGGGTCCGTCATGTTGGGAACGTCGCTACTAAAATTGAGATAGCCAGCCTCGACCCGATGATGTGTTCTTTCCGGCTCCGATAACTTGCTCAACACGATCGATTCGTCGAGCGGAACTTCTTTCCAGGCATTCAAGTTTTCGATCAGAGCCGGAAGCAATCGTAACGCCCCAAGAGTTGCCTTTTTTGACACGAGAGATGTGGACTCGTATTGAGCTTGAGGATTGGAGTGGCCCGTTGGTTGTTCAAAGGATTCGCTATTGATGCGGTCACTATGCCACTTCTTTTGATAGTCATAAGTCGTGATTGTTTCTTTGCCTCCGCCCAGCTTGTCGCGTGTCTTGCTCTCCTTGCGCTCAACCCATTGAAACATTTCGGCCTGCCGTTCCAATCGCAAAACCTTGCGACCGATCTCGAACTTTCCGTCCTGTAAAAGTTCCTCAGTGGTTGCATTGCCGGTGACATGCACAAGGCGATTTTCTTGGTCGGGCACAATCTCAAAAGGACTCGCCACTTCAACGGTCACTTTTTCAGCTTGCAATAGCCCTTGAGTGCGATGAATAGTTCGATATTCATTCCAAGCGATTAAGAGACAAGAGCCAGGTACCATCAAGAATCCGATGAGCACCCCGACAACGGAGCTAGCAATTCGAGAAAAGAACCCCTTGTGCTCTGTCCGTGTTATCTGGCCAAACATCTAATCCTCCAAAAACCAAAATAAAGCAAACTTGAACCGGCAAAAAATTGTACTCGAAAGTGCCGCAGGCCTGTGCAAGCTGGCGTGCCGTTTGCGTTCCTGTCTGTTTGCTTGCGGCTCCAATTCCTTTGCATTCCAATCTGGAGGTTAACTCTAGAACTCAGGGTATTCCGTTCCCTATTCTGTAGACCCGATTGTCAGACAAGGATTTTCTATGAGCCGTTTATCACAATTCAAACGCCTTTTGGCTCTCGACCTAGCCCGTTTACCCCGAGGATCCCGTCGACGCAGCTTGAACATCGAAACTCTGGAACAACGAGCGATGTTCGCGGCTTCCGAATTGGTTATGAACGGCTTCCTGCCTGAAACCGCGGGGGAGATGGAAAATGCGACAATCGTTTGGCAAGGTGAGAAACGTTCTGTCAATGCTGGGCATTGGATCGTCGCAATGGACGGCTTACCGAGTTCCCCCGCATCGAAACAAGCCGCAGTCGACAAAGAACTCAAGCAACTCGGCTCAGGCCCTGCAGTCAAATTCGTGAGCAGCCTGGGTGGACGCGGTTCGCTGCTCATCGAAACCGAAAAGCATGTCAATTATGAAGAGTTAAAGGCTTCGCTTTCCAAGCTCCCTGGCTTTCGTTACGTTGAGCCTGACTTCACGATCCATATCGATGCAGCGATACCTAACGATCCGAAATTTCCCGATCTATATGGAATGAACAATGTCGGGCAATTCGGTGGGTCGGCCGACATCGATGCGGCAGAAGCCTGGGACATCACGATTGGCAGTCGAAACAACGTGGTCGGGGTGATCGACTCAGGGGTCGACTACGCTCACCCGGACTTGGTCGGCAATATGTGGACGAACCCGGGAGAGATCGCCGGGGATGGAATCGACAATGATGCCAACGGCTATATCGATGATGTGCATGGCTACGATTTCGCAAACGGGGACGGCGATCCGATGGATGACAACGGCCACGGAACCCACGTTTCGGGCACCATCGGCGCAACCGGGAATAACGGATTGGGTGTCGCCGGGGTCAACTGGCAAGTTCAAATCATGGCGCTCAAATTTCTAGGCTCGAATGGATCGGGCGCTATATCAGCAGCAGTCTCCGCGCTCAACTACGCAACGATGATGCATAACAACTATGGAGTCAACGTTCAGCTCACGAACAACAGTTGGGGCGGCGGTGCCTTTTCTCAGGCTATGAGCGATGCGATCGCAGCGAGTGGTAATGCAGGCATGTTGTTCGTCGCAGCAGCAGGCAATAACGCCTCCAACAATGACACGACCGTCTCGTATCCAGCAGGCTATAACCTCCCCAATGTTATCTCGGTCGCAGCGACAGACCAGTACGATGTGCTCGCTTCCTTCTCCAACTTTGGTGCAACCTCAGTCGATCTCGCAGCCCCGGGTGTGAATATTTTAAGCACCATGCGCAGCAACTCCTATGGATCGATGAGCGGAACCTCGATGGCCAGTCCTCACGTCAGCGGCGTGGCCGCATTGGCTTGGAGCGTCGACCCTAGCGCTTCGTATCAGAAAGTGCGAGATGCTCTGTACGCTGGAGTGGATGCGGTGCCTGGCTTAAGCGGAAAGACAGCGACGGGCGGACGACTCAACGCTCGGAAGACACTCGAGCTCCTGGCAACGGACGTTGGAGACACGCTTGCAACGTCCCGCGTCACGCAACTTGCCTCCCCTGCTGCAGGCGACCATCTGATTATCCCGAGTAGCACCATCGGTGACGGCGCATTTGCCAATCGCGACGTTGATATTTACAAAATCACTGGCGTTCCTGGCAGCACAGTCACGGTTACCACAAGCCAACCGTCTGCTGGTTCCTCGATGAATACCGTACTTCGGCTCTTCGATAGTGCGGGAGTTCAAGTTGCCTTGAACGACGACTTCGCGGGGCTCTATTCACAAATCAATTACACGTTTCCAACGGCAGGTGCCTACTATGTCGGCGTCTCGGGGGCTGGCAACACGAACTACAATCCGGGCGTCGCAGGTAGCGGGGCAACCGGTAGCGGCACGGGCGTATACCGATTGGATATGAGTCTCGACGTTGGCGACACCATTGCGACCGCTTCGGCGACCGGGATTGCGCTGACAGGTACCTTTACCCGATCGAGCACGACCATCGGCGATGGAGTTCTCGGCAATAGCGACGTGGATATATACAAGATTAGCGGTGCGGTGGGTAGCACGCTTTCTGCGATCACCAGCCAGCCAGCTAGCGTTGCGACGGGTGTTGACACTGTATTGCGAATCTTCGATAGCTCTGGCAATGAAGTGGCAGTCAACGACGACTCCAACGGTCTCTATTCTCAAATCAACTACACCCTTCCCTCGACAGGCGTGTATTATGTCGGTGTTTCGGGTGCTAATAGCACAGGTGTTTCGGGTGCCGCCAGCACAGGAGACTATAGCTTCAAGCTTGCACTGTACTCTCCAGCCGAATTCGAGCTTAGCAGCCTTGTTGGCAGTGACGGAACTCAAGGATTCATTGCTACTGGAACCGGCAACTACAGCGAGCTAAGTGGCCCAAGTCAATACCGAGCGGTCGGCGATGTCAATGGAGACTTGATAGATGACTTCGTATTGGGAGCTCCTGGTGACATCGGAACAACCAGCATGACGATTGGCCAAGTCTATTTGATCTTCGGGACTACAAGTGGCTTCCCTGCCGAACTCAATTTTGACACGTTGGACGGAACCAATGGCTATGTCATAAGCGGCATTTCACTTGGCGATCGCATGGGATTCGCGGGCGGTGGGGCTGGCGATGTGAATGGGGATAATATTTCAGATTTGGTTATTGGAGCAATCTGGGGCAATCCCGACAGCACACGTCTCAAAGCGGGTCAATCTTTTGTTCTCTATGGCGGTGCCTATTTAGCAGCGCTCGATTTGGCGAGTGGCGGAGTAGACGGGAAGATTAGTCTAGCCGACCTCACCGCAACCGACGGCACCAACGGGTTCACGATCAATGGAGTTTTAGCCAATGATAATGCAGGTCGACCAACCGGAGTCGGCGATATCAATGCCGACGGTTTCGATGATCTAGTTATTGGAGCGTTTGGCGGCGGCACCGCAGGCAAGGACTATGTCGTATTCGGTAGAGAATCATTTCCTCCTGTCCTTGAACTTTCGACCGTCGCGTCGGGCGTTGGCGGGTTTGTAATTCCTGCGATCGGTCCTGCAGATTCCTTGGGAATAGCGGTTTCCGGCGCGGGGGACGTCAATGGCGATAGCATCGACGATATGATCCTCGGGGCTAACGGCTTTGATTTACCGGGCAAAACCAACGCCGGACAAGCGTATGTGATCTTTGGCAAAAACACGGCGACCCCCGGTAACTCCTTCCCTGCGTCATTCAGTCTCGCTTCGCTCAATGGCTCGAATGGCTTCATCGTCAATGGGAATGCAGCAAGCGATGGCTTAGGCAACGGAGTTGCCAGCGCTGGCGATGTGAACAAGGATGGATACGACGATGTGTTGATAGGTGCTACAGGTAGTGACTACGCCGGCATTGTCAACGCCGGAACAGCTTACTTGATCTTTGGCAAAGCGGCTTTCTCGGCGATCATCGAGGTCGCTAATCTAGACGGTGTCAATGGTACCGCATTCCAAGGCGTTGCGGCTTACAACAACTTAGGTGAATCGGTTAGTTCCGCAGGCGACTTCAACAAAGATGGCTATGATGACATTCTGCTAGGGGCCCGCTATGCATCTCCGAACGATGTTTCCAGCGCAGGCCAAAGCTACTTGGTCTATGGTGGACCTCGCTTTGCCGCCAACTTTGAACTGAGCAGTCTATTGGCCGCAAACGGTGGAGATGGCTCCAACGGGATTGCATTCAACGGTTTTCAGTCCGGCGCCACCGCTTTTCGAGTCAACGGGATTGGTGATATCAATGCAGACGGCTATTCCGATTTGCGAATTGGGTCGCCCTATTTTGACAACGAGTTCGTCGCACCTGGGCAAGCTTACGTTGTATTCGGTAAGTCCTCCAAACCGAGCATTCGAGTCATGTCACCCTCCGGAATGGTGACAACGGAATCAGGAGGAACAGCAACCTTTAGCGTATTCCTTACAACGCTGCCAACCTCGGACGTTACCATCCCAATCAGTTCGAGCGACTTGACCGAAGGGACGATTTCGATCAATAGCCTTACTTTTACTCCAGCGAATTGGAGTGTGCCTCAAGTCGTTGTGATCACGGGTGTCAATGACAACTACTCCGACAGCGACGTCCGCTATAGTATTCCACTCGGGGCGGCATCTAGCGTCGACCCAGCCTACAACGGCATCGATCCGATGGATGTCTTGGTAACCAATTTAGACAATGACATCTTCACGACGACGTTCCTTAAGACACAGAATTCGAGCATTCCAGACCCGGGCACTTTAACCTCAAGTTTAACGGTTGCTAGTGCAGGGACGATCCTGGATTTGAACGTGCTGGTCAATATCAATCACACTTGGGATGAAGATCTCGATGTATTCCTAGTCGCACCCGATGGCACGCGAGTAGAGCTATTTACAGACGTCGGCGGCTTGGGTGTCAACTTCACGAACACTCTACTCGATGATGAAGCAACCTCGTTGATAGCAACCGGTGTTGCTCCATTCACCGGCACCTACAAACCCGAGGGGAACTTGACTTCGTTCGAGGGTAGGAGCCTTGCGGGCGTTTGGAAACTCGAGGTGACAGACGATACTAGAACCGACAAAGGTACTTTGCTAAATTGGTCGATTATCGCTCGATACGCGTCCTCACCTGCGGGACCAAATGCATTGGTATCACCTACATCGGGTCTCGTCACGACGGAGAGCGGTGGTACTGCTAGCTTCACCGTGAGGCTTGACACTGCACCCACTAGCAACGTTACATTTCCGGTCAGTTCCAACGACACAACCGAAGGGTCTGTTTCGACATCGAGTCTTGTTTTCACGCCCTCCAATTGGAATATTGCTCAGACGGTCACGATCACCGGAATTGACGACACCCTCGTCGATGGCAGCATTGCCTATTCCGTCGCGATAGGTGCAGCGACAAGTGCCGACCCAGACTTTAAAGGACTCAACCCGACCGATGTGTCAGTCACCAATACCGATAATGAAACACCGCCAACGAAGTTCTATGTGGTAAACGATGGTACCCAAGACCGTACCTTTGAGTATGGAACGACTGGCAATTCGATAGAGAACTACGCTCTAAATAGTGGAAATACCGCATCGCGAGGGATCGCGAGCAATTTGGCTGGTGACAAAGTTTGGGTGGCGGACGCGAATCGTAAAGTCTACGTTTACAACACCAGCGGCGGTCTGCTCGGCTCTTGGACAGCAGGGACCCTCGCATCGAACGCGCAGGTAGAGGGGATAACGGTCTTCGGTACCGATGTATGGATCGTCGACAACAGGACAGATAAGGTCTTCAAGTATTCTGCAGCAGCAGGCTTGGTGTCCGGTTCCGCGAATTCCTCAAGCAGTTTCAGTCTCAATGGTAGCAACACGAATGCCAAGGGGATCGTTACCGATGGAACGTCGATTTGGGTCATCAACGACAGTACGACCGATAGAGTGTTTAAGTACAACATGACAGGGACACTCCTGGGAAGCTGGACCATTGACACGGCCAATTCTTCGCCAACAGGTCTGACCATCGATCCGAGCAATGTCAGCAACATTTGGACAGTCGATAGCGGCACCAAGAGGATTTATCAGTACAACGCGGTTGCGAATAAGATTTCGGGCAGCCAGTCTGCTTCCGTCTCCTACGCATTAGCAGCCAATAACTCCAACCCTCAAGATATTGCTGACCCACCGGTCGGTGGAACGACGATGAGTTCGGCGGACTTGGGCACCGAAGAATTTAGCAAAGAGAACACGAAAGCCGCTCGTCTTCTGCCTATACCGCAAAATCAGGTTAAAGTAGAAACTTTTGTTGAGCAAATGCATGACCTTGCCTTGTTAGAACTGGAAAGCGAATCGTTTGGCGAATCGCTCAGCCCAACAAAACGCCTTCGTCGAGTCCGTTAGGCGGTCGGAAGCATTTAAAGGTTAGCTGTACTCGTACTCGAAAAAAAGCGATCGAGTACGAGTTTCGCTTGGCTGAGTACGAGTACCGCTTGGCTGAGTACGAGTACCGCTTCGCGGGTGTAGCGGGGGCGAACGGCAAGGTGTCCGTGACCCGCGGCAAGGCTCTTGAGTAGTCACGATTTGCTTGTTCTGCCGAAACGCCCACGTGAGTAGGATTCAGCCTGCCACTCGCGTAAACGAGTGCAGCATGGATATTCATTCCGCTAGGCTGGTACAGTCCGTTGCTCTAGCTTTTTTTGCCATTCCGCCGCTTGCTCTGGCTTTTGCCAGTCGGTGTATAGTTTGATCAATCGTTTTATGGCTTCAGGAACGCGTTCGGACGCTTCGAGCGGAATCTGTTCAGCTCGAGATAACATCCCTTCATAGCCTTTGATCAAGAGGCGCTCCGCCTCATCAAACTTCTTTAGGCCAGTTAGACATCCGCCAAGCATCGACGAGGTATTGAACGTTCGCCAGTCGTCGGCCATCAATGTCTCGCGAATCGCAAGCGCTTCTCGCAACATACGCTCCGATTCGATCCAGGCTTCTAATTTTTGCAATCGATCTCCACCTTGAACTAGTTCACCGGCTAATTCGAGGCTATCGGGTTCGAATATTTTACGTCCTTCGGCAACGGCGTCGTTTGCAAGCGTGATTGCCTCGGTGGATTTTCCCGCTCTTACGTAGCAATCAAATAGTTCTGGAATTACCACTCTCAGTCTTGGATTTCTGCGACTCCCTTTGTAGGCTTCCTCCAACAGTGGGATGGCTTCATTCAGCCGTCCTGCATCTCGATAGTTGACGCCTAGATTTCCCGCCGTCAGCAATGTGTCTGGATGACGACGGCCCAACGCCGCTTCACGGCGTTTCAAAACATCTTCAAAAAGTGGGAGCGACTTGTCTAGTTGTTTGGAGCGCCAAAGCGCTACCGCGAGATTGCTTAGCGTTCTGAGAGTTTCTGGATTTTCCGATCCTAGGTCTCGAATTTGTATATCTCGAACCACCTCATAGATTGCGATGGATTCTGACATTCTACCCAAGGAATCGTAAACACCCGCCAGATTTGCTTGCGACGCCAAGGTCTCTGGATGGTCCGGACCTAGGACGCGAAG
>JBBRGW010000004.1:0-25198 GCA_038223525.1 Pirellulales bacterium | reverse complement strand
CATCCGATCTTGCGGCCAGGAGACTCGTGCCGATCGAAAATAGCTCCCCCATCGCAGCCATGCGACGAGGAAATTGAATGATGTTGCATTTGCACCGTTCGGGTTCGCGAACTGTTTGTATCGTAGGCAAGCATGCCGGATTGACTTTGGTCGAACTGTTGGTGGTGATCGCCATCGTAGGTACACTTGCGTCCCTGATTCTACCGGCTGTGCAGGCAGCTCGCGAAGCTGCTCGGCAAGTCGCTTGCAAGAACAACTTGCGGCAAATCGGCATCGCATTGCACTCATACCAGGACGCGCATCGAACGCTGCCTATGGGGTGTCTTGAGTGGCGTGCGTGGCGATCCCCACCGACACATCGCCAGTTCGCTTGGTCTGCGTTGTTGCTCCCTTTCCTCGAACAGCAACCTTTGCATGCGTCGATTGATTTCTCGGTCCCCTTCGATGCGAACCGCAATGCACTTGCCGCTCGAACACGGTTGAGTGTCTATGAGTGTCCAACGGCAGACAATCGCAATCTCGTACGCGGACAAACGGACTATGGCGGTCTATTCGGTGAGTTGATCGTTGACCGCGAACAGGACGACGGCGTTTTCCTATACGATCGTTCGATTCGGTTCCGTGAGATCACGGATGGGCTTACTAACACGCTCGCTATTTCCGAAGACGTCGGCGGTCCCGACAGCGAATGGATCAACGGCGGCAATGTCTTTGTCCAGTCAGGCGGAATCAACGACCCAAACGCTTGGGTCGGCGACAACGAAATCCGAAGCCGTCACGGTCCGGGTGCGATGGTTCTGTTCGTCGATGGACGAACGCACTGGATGGCTCAGTCCATTGATTTGATCACTCTGGGGCAATTCATCACACGCGCCAAAGGCGAAGTGATTTCAGGTGATCGATACTAGCCGCCGCGCGCAGGCCGCGGATGCCACAGTCAACGTTAATACTCTCTGTTTATACTCATTTACAACTTGGATCAACCAACATGAACCTCAGAATCTTGACCGTTTTACTTCTATGCGCGAATGCGTCAACCGCGAACGCAGACGTCATCGTCTCCTTCGAAGAGCTAACCAATTTCACCGGTACAAGTTCAGCCGGCGGTGGTTCCTTCTACAACGGAAACAATGGCTCCAACACAACCAATAGCAATGGCTGGAGCAGCCAAGGGGTCTACTTTAACAATACTTACAACAGTAATTTTGGAGGGTTTTGGAGCGGTTGGAGTTACAGCAATGTTGCGAACGCCACAACCGTTGGATTTACCAATCAGTACGCGTCGTTCCCCGGTGGGGGCTCCAATGGAGCAGGAGGTGTTGTGCCTGGCCAAAAATACGCGATCGCATCCGGCTCGGGTGCCTACTTCGATTTACCGACCAACTCCCGCATAATTTCTGTCGACTTGACCAACGCAACGTATGCCGCACTATCCATGCAGAACGGTGATAGCTTCGCCAAGAAGTTTGGTGGCGCAACCGGGAACGACCCCGACCTATTTGGCGTCACACTCAGAGGCTTTGACAACGTAGGTGGTACCGGTAATGCGATTGGATCTGTGAACGTAAACCTCAGTGACTTCCGATTCACGAACAATAGCCAAGATTACATTCTCAACAGTTGGCTCAATGTCGATCTTGCGAGCATTGCCGACGCCCGCTCGGTGAGCCTCAGTTTTTTCTCGACCGATACGGGTGCGTTTGGAATCAATACGCCAACCTACTTAGCCCTCGATAATCTTCGCATTTCAGCGGTGCCCGAACCATCGAGCATTGCTTTAGCGGGCATGGTGGCGATGATCGCGATCGTTAGATTGCGTCTCGCCAGACTTTCAAAGAGGCTCTTGTTCGGACAAAGTTGGTTTAACCGTTAGTTTTAGGCTCACGCTGCTGGTTTGGAGTACGCCCTCGGCTGACGACTAAACGAAAAATGGAACTAAACGAAAAACGGAGGGGTACCGTCTCCCAAGGTGGGCTCCAACGAGACAAGTTTAACGGAGCCTAAGATGCTACAATCATCCTGTCCTCGATCTTGGCAGCACCCAACATTCCACCATCGAAAGTCCTGCAGTCGTGATTCCAAAAGATGAAATGCCGCTTCGCAAAATCGACCACGTTCGATTTTTCGTTGGAAACGCGCGCCAATCCGCGTACTTTTATCGGAACGCCTACGGATTTGATGTCGTCGCGTACGCTGGATTGGAAACCAAAGTGAAGCATGAAGCGGGCTACGTAGTGCAACAAGGCGGCATCACTTTCGTGATCATGTCCCCTCTGCGAGCTAGCCATCCGGATTCATCTCGACTGATCCTGCACGGGGATGGCGTGTCAGATATTGCACTGCAAGTAGACGACGTCAAGCATGCTTACAATTTAGCAGTCGAACGGGGCGCAATCGGGGTCGTCGGCCCGCGAGCCATCGAGGACAAGTACGGCGTCTACGAATCTGCAACCATTCGCGCTTACGGGGATACGACACACACTTTCGTAAATCGAGATCGGTACCACGGCGCGTTTGCACCTGGCTTTGATCCGATCGACCCTACGCGTTACAACCCGGCGACCTACCACCCGACAGGCTTACTCGGAATCGATCACATCGTTGGAAACGTCGAAGAGGGACGAATGAACGAATGGGTTGAGTTCTATCGCAAGGTACTTGGCTTCGAACAATTGGTCTCGTTTGACGACCAGGACATCTCCACCGAATACTCCGCACTTATGTCCAAAGTGGTTCAAAGCGGACGCGGCAAGATCAAGTTCCCGATCAACGAGCCTGCACATGGACGCAAGAAAAGTCAAATCGAAGAATACATCGATTTCTATGGCGGTGCCGGCGTTCAGCATATTGCCATGGCGACTAACGACATCGTCAAAACAGTCCGCGCCCTTAGGGCAAACGACGTATCGTTCCTGCGTGTTCCGAAAACCTACTACGATGGGTTAGCAGATCGAATCGGCGGCATCAAGGAAGACATCAATGAACTCGCCGAGCTTGGAATCCTCGTCGACCGCGACGACGAAGGGTACATGCTGCAGATCTTTACCAAACCGGTTCAAGATCGTCCGACGCTATTCTTTGAAATCATTCAACGCGAAGGCTCGAAGAGCTTCGGCAAAGGGAATTTCAAAGCGCTCTTCGAAGCCATCGAACGCGAGCAAGAGACGCGTGGGACGCTATAGCCTATATGCCCTTGCCCCTCCCTCCGATCCGAAGCATTCGCGATTTTTATGCGTTTGAACAGCATGTTAAAACTTGCCGCGCCCAACGCGGGCTCGGAATGGTAAACCAGTGGTACGAAATCCCAGTCTTTTATTTTTCGAACCCAGCGTCCGTTATCGGACATGGCGACCCTGTCTTCCCTCCAAAAAATTCGGTCGAATTGGATTTCGAGTTGGAGATCGCTGCCATCATCGGCGTTGAAGCGAGCGATCTACCGGATGACGATACCGCTATGCAATGCATCGCAGGCTTTACCATTTACAACGATTGGTCCGCTCGCGATTTGCAACGCAATGAAATGGCCGTTGGAC
This sequence comes from Pirellulales bacterium, assembly GCA_038223525.1. Lineage (GTDB taxonomy): Bacteria > Planctomycetota > Planctomycetia > Pirellulales > Pirellulaceae > JBKCUI01. The sequence goes on along the minus strand of JBBRGW010000004.1, from coordinate 21,665 downwards.
TTGGACCGAGCAAAGGCAAAGATTTTGCCAACGCACTGGGGCCGTTCCTTGTCCCATTTTCAGAGTTGCAAGATCGATACCAAAATGGTCGCCTTGACCTTAACATGTCGGCATCCATCAATGGCAAAACCGTATCGCGAGGAAACGCATCGAGCATGTATTGGACTTGGCCACAGTTGTTGGCTCATGCAAGCCGGGATACGAGACTGCTCCCCGGCGATGTGATCGGTTCAGGAACCGTAGGCACCGGTTGTATCCTTGAGCTGACCCCCGCTGTTACGGGGGGCTGGCTAAAATGTGGTGATGTGGTTCAGTTGGAAATCGAACGGCTCGGCGTATTACAAAATCATGTCGTCGCCCGCTAAGAGGTTTAGATTCTTTCGATCCGAACAAAGTACTCATCCCGCTCCGCGTGATGTCGCCTGAAAATACCGAAGGTTTTTGAACCGTGAAAATCACGCGGAGCGTGATTGTTACTATAAAATCAGCCTCTGAGGTAAACCTGTAGACCGAATCTCGAGGGTTAGAAGATATGCCACAATACTTGCAACGAGGCTCCATCCCTCCCAAAAGACACACCATCCATCCGAACCTACCTGGTTATCGACAGGAAGGTATTTACTACGAAGAAGTCATCACGACGCAGGGATTTAGTCGCGCCTACAGTATCGTTTATCATCTGCGTCCCCCGACCCGCGTATCGCGCATTGAGCCTGCCGGCAAAACGCCTATCTTCCAGGCGGACGATTCGACGCTGAGGCACGTGCATCTGAAAACCGCTTCGATCGGGTCGATTGGAGATCCTATCACGGGCCGCGTGCCATTGATGTTCAACGCGGATGTGGTGCTGTCTCGCTGCCGTCCTGCAACGGCTCAAAAGGAGCTTTATCGGAACGCTCGCGCCGATGAAATCCTATTTGTCCAGCAGGGCTCAGGCCGTCTGACGACGATGTTCGGCATTTTGCCTTTTAGGCCCATGGATTATATCGTCGTTCCCAAATGTACGACATATCGAGTCGATTTCGATACCGACACAGGCAATCCCGATCTGTTGGTCATCGAGGCGATCGGCGACGTTGGATTTCCACCTCGCTACTTGAACCCTGACGGTCAGTTTCGACTCGGTGCACCTTTTTGCGAAAGGGATCTTCATGGCCCGACCGAGCTTGGCACACAGGACGTAGAAGGAGAATTCGCGGTACAAATCAAAGACGGCGAGAACTGGACACGTTACGTGATGGCTCACCACCCTTTTGATGCCATCGGCTGGGATGGCATGGTCTACCCCTATACTTTTAATGCAGATGACTTCGAGCCGATCACAGGGACGATTCATCAACCGCCACCGATCCATCAGACGTTTCAGGCCTCAGGTTTTGTGGTTTGCACCTTTGCTCCTCGTATGCTCGATACGCACCCACACGCGATCAAGGTACCGTATGCACATAGCAACGTGGAATCCGACGAAGTGCTTTACTATGTCCGCGGTCAATTCGGTAGCCGGCGCGGCGTAGAGATCGGATCACTCACATTGCATCCGCACGGTATCCCGCATGGCCCACACCCAGGCACTATCGTTGCAAGTCGAGACATGAAATTCACTGACGAGTTGGCCGTTATGGTCGACACCTTTCGGCCGCTGCATTTGGCTACAGCTGCTATCCCATTAGACGATCCCAACTACCCTTTCTCCTGGCGAGATTAGTACATGCAAATTGACGTTTCGAAAACCGATGTGGTCTCGGTGTATCAGATGATGGTGGGATTGGTCACCCCCCGGCCTATCGCTTGGGTGACAACCTTGTCGCCCAGCGGCGTTGTCAATCTCGCGCCATTCAGTTTCTTCAATGCTTTTGGAGCAAATCCACCTGTCGTCGTCTTCTCTCCCACCTTAAAACGTGATGGTGGAAAAAAAGATACGCTGATCAACATCGAAGCGAACGGCGAATTCGTCATCAATGCTTCGACAGAAAAGCACGCGGAACTAATCAACATGTCGAGCCGAATGCTTTTGCCCGACGAAAGCGAAGTGGAAATGATCGGGCAAAAAACGTTGCCATCGATCAAGATCAAGCCGCCGAGATTGGCAGATGTTCCATGGGCACTCGAATGCAAAGTATTGCAAGTGATCCCTATTGGAAACGGAGCAATTTCTGCGAATCTGGTCATCGGAGAAATAGTCACCATGCATATTGAGGATGCAGTACTCGACGAAAAAGGGCAGCCAGATCCTCACAAAATCAAGTCGATTGCCAGACTAGGTGGCGAGTACTGGTGCCGCACTCAAGATCTATTTCAACTGGAAAGGCCCTAACCGTGGTCGACGCTGCTTCCACGTAGCAGCGTCTCCCGAGACGCTGATTTCTGCGAGTCTCGGAGAGACTCGCCTACATTTTTGCCCACTTACTTGTGCTGGGATGCTAACATCATTCTCCACGAACAAAACCCCCTCAAATATAAGAGTTGATCATGAACCACTTAACTCGCCGTGATTTTCAGCAACAAGCGATCGGCTCATTGCTTACTTGGTCGTTGCTTGAGACGCTCTTCAAACGGGATGCGTTTGCGCAGGATGTCAAACCGATCGCGGCCAAGTGGCTTGCAGATGTCAATTCGTTAAGCCTGGACTTGAAAGGGAAAAAGCTCGATCAACTCCAGTGGCAAGCCAAAGTGGAACAACTTTACGCTACCGTTGACTTGACGGACCTACTGAAGTTTTTGGACTTCGAAAAGCTCGCCAAAGCGACCGTCCCCAAGGAGCGAGGGGAATTGAGCTTGAAAGCGACGCTCCCAAATGTAGAAGGACTACCGACCGAGTTGGTCTTTGGCCACCAAATTTTTGCATTGAACAAGGACCGATCGGTTGTCCCCCATGGCCACGACAACATGGCGACCGCATTCTTGATCCTGAAAGGAGATTTTCATGGCCGACACTACGATCGCATCGAAGACACGCACGATCACATGATCATCACGCCGACTATCGATCGCGACTTCGGTCCAGGTGGTTGTTCTACCGTGACCGACGCCAAAGACAACGTCCATTGGTTCAAAGCCAAAACGGACATGTCGTTTATCTTCAACATCCACGTTATGAGCGTGAAGCCCGGAAAAACCGGCCGTGTCTACATCGACCCGAACGGCGAAAAAATCGCAGGAGGCAAAATCAAGGCTCGCAAGATCGATCATAAGGAAGCCGACCTGCTGTACGGCTAAGCGATCATTCTTGGATGCAGTAAAGCTTCGTCCAACTGCGAAGAAACAATTGGTTACCGATTGCGACTGGCGACGCGTCCATGGCGTCTGGAATCGCATTGACAGAAACGACATCCAGATTCTCATTGTCCCGTAGAACGACAGTCGTGCCCTCGCGTCCAACAAAGTAAATGTGGCCGTTGGCGACCACAGGCGAAGAATATAGAGACCCTACCCCGGAAATTCGTCGGCGATCGAAGAGCACTTCTCCCGTTCTGACGTTGACGCAACTCAATACGTCCGAGTTGCCTTGCGTAAAAAACAATCGATTGCCACTGATAACCGGTGAGGGAACATACGGGGTCCCTTTGTTCACATTCCATTTCACGACTCCCTTATCGGTGATATCCCCAACGGAATCTAACGGGATCGCATTGGCGCACCAAGCGCGGTAGCCACTCATACAAATCGCAGTGTCTTCGAAACGCATAGGGGACGGGATCGCGTTGGTGGACTGACCACCACAGGCCCAAATCTCCTTACCTGTTTGAGCGTCGTAGGCCCGAACCCGGTTGGTACCATTGACAACCAACATCGGCTTTCCCTGAAACACCGTCGCAAGCGGCGTATTCCAAGAGGTCACTTCATTAGGACGATCCGTTTTCCAAACTTGCTGCCCAGTCCGCTTATCCAAAGCCGTGATAAAGGAACCCTCCTCTTGATCCCAATTGATGATGAGCAAGTCGCCGCTCAAAACCGGCGTCACCGCTTCTCCCCAACCGAATCGTGTTCGCATATCCCCCAAGTCGACTTGCCAGATCAAATCGCCCGAAAGCGAATAGCAAAAAAAACCGCGAGATGCAAACGATACATAAAGACGTTCGCCGTCGGTCGTAGGCGACCCTGCGGCGTAGGTATTCGTTTCGTGCTTTCCCTCGTGAGGCACCTGTTCGATCGCGGTTTTGGACCAATTGAATTTGCCTGAGTTGCGATCGATGCTGGAAACGATGAAACGGTAAACAAACTCGTCCGGCGTAGTCTTGGCTCGCTCATCATTGACGACCGGCGCCGGGCTCTTTTGTGAAGTTTTTTCTGCTGCGACCACAAACACTTGATCGCCCCAAACAATAGGTGTTGCCGTACCCTCGCCTGGCAAACCAGCGACCCATTTGATGTTGGTCTTGTTGTCCCATCGAACGGGCGGTTTGGCGCTGGGGCTGGCTACACCGTCGGCAGTCGGACCGCGCCAATGGGACCAGTTGTCACTGAGTTGTGCGAAAGCTGCCAGTTGCATGCAGCAGAAAACAGCGATGGAATGAGCGATGGACTTTTTCATGGTTAACTTAAAGGATTGCGATGTCTTAACGTAGGTCGCACCTGCCGGGTGCGACCATCTGCTTTGGCCGCCCGAGGCCATCAAGCCTCGAGGATGGGGAACAGTCTAGGAACGCCGGCCGCTTTGCGGGTTAAACAGGATATGTCGCTCTTGGCAAGCACGGCATGAGCGACCTACACAAGCCAATTCGGTTCCCAGCCTTTCTTATAAGGCTTTTGAAGAAATCCATTGGCTTTGCTATTGTTGGTAATCTTCAGTTCCTTGGCATCCCAATGAAGCACTTCCTCGGGGAATCGAATGCCTATCGTGCCTAATAGTACAGCTTCGGTTAGAGGTGCCGCATAGTCGAAATGCGAAGTTGTCTCGCCGACGCCTCGGCAAGCATCCGCCCATTGGACATAGTGGTCCACTTCCTTGACAACCGGAATTGTTTCTTTTGGAAAATTTTCTAAAGGGAAAAGTCTCGGCATGGCAACATGAGGAATAACCAGCGTTCCCTTTTCGCCAACCAGAACGGAACCCGCACTCGGCAGCTTGAAATCCACAGGCAAATCAGGAAACAACTCACGGCTCGGCGTCGCGCCCACCGCGTCATACCATGTGACCGAAAGAGTCGCCCCTGCTGTATACTCCGTACCAGGAAATACATATCTCAGCGTCGCTCGGTCCGTCCAAGAGTCGGGCATCAAAGTCGGTGCGGTGCCCTTAATAGAAATCGGTGCGTTCAGTTTCAACGCCTTGAATACAGGGTCCAAGATATGGCATCCGAAATCACCAATTTGCCCCGTGCCATAATCCTGCCATCCTCGCCAGTTAAAAGGATGGTAAATGGCTGACTTATATGGACGCTCCGGTGCAACACCTTGCCAAAGATCCCATCGGACCTCGCTCGGTACCGGATCGGTTCCTTCCGGACGAGGGATATGCCTGGGCCACGTGGGGGAAGTCCCTTGCCACGAATGCACTTCTTTCACTTTGCCAATCATTCCCAAGTGAACAATGTTGACTGCAGTGCGATAAGCCGAGTGCGATTGAATCTGGTTGCACATCTGTGTCACGACTTTAAATTTCTTGGCGGCCAATTGCATTTGGCGAGCTTCAAAAACCGTATGCGTCAATGGCTTTTGGCAAAACACATGTTTGCCAAGCTGCATTGCAGCCAACGAGATCGGAGCATGCATAAAGTCCGGGGTCGACACCAAAACACCTTGAATGTCCTTTGAATCATCGAGCAGCTTACGCCAATCTGCGTAGCGTCTCGCGGACGAGTACTTTTCAGCCGCTAGGCCCAAATGGTTCTTCGAGCTATCGATATTGCACAGGCCGATCACTTCGACGTCGAGACTTGCAGCGACACCGGTCAAGTCGCTCCAACCTTTTCCCCCTGTGCCAACACTTGCGATCCCCAATCGGCTATTGGCTCCGTAGACCCGCGAGTACCTGAATGCAGGCAAGGCGATCGCGGCACTCGCAAGTGTCGCGGTTTTAACAAACGATCGACGATCTGCGTACATGAAAACACCTCGGCGGGAAATGGGTGGGCATAGAAAATGGCTCGCGCCATAAGTATGCCACGTGAAGATGCGCGACGCCAGACTTGGCATCAAAGAAATACGTCACCCGCTTACCTCCGCAGCTCGTCCATCCATCGCTTCCAGCCTAGTGCTTTGTCCCTGTTTTGTTTTGGGGTTGGCAACATCTGTTGCACGACGCTTCTAGGCTTTGATTTTATTATCTTCGCCTTTTGCTCCACGAAAGTACTCTTGATTAACGCACGTTTTGCGGTGCAAAAGGCGACAATGTTTCGTCCCTCACATCGCAGAAACCAGCCGATCTCGATAGACTATCGAGGGATAATTGCACGCCGTCTGGACAACCATAGTATATCCCTATGAATCGACAAAACATTCAGCCAGAGGTTTAGATTCCGCATGGAGCTACCCCACGTTATTCGAGTTCGACAACAATTCACCTTCACACCGCCGGTTGATATCGCTGCGACTCTCAAAAACGAACTTGCAAAGCTGCACGGCCGCATAAACAGCGGCGACCGAATCGCGGTCGGTGTTGGAAGTCGCGGCATTACCAATCTGGCCTCTATTGTCTCGACTGTCCTGAACCAATTGCAGGCACTTGGGGCAAAGCCGTTCTTGATTCCAGCTATGGGGAGTCATGGCGGTGCGACTCCGCAAGGACAACGGGACGTGCTAGCCAGTTACGGTATCACCGAAGAAACTATGGGAGTAAGTATTCGAGATTCGATGGATGTTCGGCAGCTCGGATTCTCAGACGACCACGTTGCCGCATACTGCAGTACGGAAGCGCTCGAAGCCGACGGGATCTTGCTCATCAATCGCATCAAACCCCACACCGACTTCTTTGGTACCTTGGGGAGTGGTATCCAAAAAATGTGTGTCATCGGTCTTGGGAAAAGAACGGGCGCTACCGCGATGCACCTTGGCGCCATGCAGTTCGGCTACGAACGGGTCATTCGGGGGCTAGCACAGGTCGTCATGCAAAACGCGCCGGTCCTCGGCGGAGTCGCTATTCTCGAGAATCAGTTCCACGATACAGCGAAAATAGTTGTTATCCCAAAAGAGGAAATCGAAATAGCAGAAAACGAATTGCTTGTTGAAGCTCGATCGCTGATGCCGACGCTACCCTTCGAAGAGATTGACTTGTTGATCGTCGACCAACTCGGCAAAAATATTAGCGGCGCGGGCATGGACCCCAACGTCATCAATCGAAGCATTCATGGCTATAACAGTCTCCCCGTGCGCGGCGATCGAACGACGCCGTTCATCCGCCGCATCTTCGTGCGAGGCCTGACCGAAGAAACGCATGGCAACGCGATCGGAGTCGGAATGGCGGACGCAACGACAACCCGTTTGGTTCGCGAAACGGATTCGCAAGTAACGAATATCAACGCGCTCACGTCGCTGACGCCGCAAAGTGCAAAGATCCCGCTAACATTCGACACGGACCGACAAGCGATTACAACGATGATCGCATCGCTACCATTGGCCAATGCAGCCGACGCAAAGATCGTTCGCATTCTCGATACTTTATCGGTGGCGGAAATGCGGATTTCAGAATCACTCTGGTTGGCAGCAACCATGGATCACCTGATTGCATTGAACGAACTCAATGAGATGCAATTTGATAGCGACGGAAATTTGCTGGACGATTGAACGACGCCAAAGGTAATTTGATGCGCTGGCTATTAAGTGGGCTCAATATCACTGATGTGTAGTTTTTCGATGTCTCGCAGACTATTCATGTCAATAAGGGTGCCTGGTTTCAGGACCTCCAGCCGCAATGTATCCGAGTCCAATTCGGGGATACAAGCCATTACGTAGGACTTTCCCAACACACCGATTCGTCCCGTTGCAACGTGGACCACCATTGCCGTCCCTTCGTCGACTCCAAAACCAATCAACTTCCTTTCCCTTTTGAGTGTCTTTGCCAGCCTTTGCATCCTGTTTCGGTAAAAGAAGTGCTGGTCAACAACGGAGTCTTTGAGCAAATCCAAACCCCTTCGCAGTTTCGGCTCCGAACGGCCTTCTTCAATCATCACTTTGGTCATGATGGCTGCCCCGGCGGACGTACCACCGATAATTCCACCCCTATCAAGCAGCTCTTGAAGTCGAATTTCTGATTCCGTTCCCGCATAGAGGTTTGCTAACCAAGACTGTTCACCACCGCTGAACCACACGGCGGTTGCATTTCGCAGCGGTTCGGCAAAACAGGGGTCGTCTGCGACGTCCCGCGATGACGCTTGAAGAATTCGCATCGACGCATACCTCCACCCTCTCCATTCCGCCTTGAGCCTCTTGAAATCGGCCCTCGAAGCTTCGTATGCTGGAATGATGACCAGACGCCCTTTTCTGCCTCCGGCCAGTTCCCAAAATCTTTGATTGACGATTGGAGGCATATCTCCGCCCCCGGCGATCAATAGAGTTCCGCCACGAAAGCGATCAAGGAAATCAGGCTCATCGTCGTGAACAAAGTACCCTAATCCGAAGCATATCCCTAAAATCGCAAGACCAAGGGCTGGTAAACAACCCGCCGCAACGGCTATGCGCCGACGAGATGGGTTCGAAAGACATCCTTGAATCAAGTTCCGAAAGGACATGACAGGCGCTCCAAGAAGAGGGTTTTAGACCGGCAAGCTGAAAAGGAGAGTTTCAAAAGAACGGTCGTTTTTCCTTTAAACCCCAACGCACCATGCAAACTAAATCAATTTACTAATGCGCTGAAGAGAAATACGGTTCCGACCAGGGGGCGGTTCGCAGAATAGCATTTAAGTTTCCCTGCCAGAAGAACGTTATCGCAAAAACGCCCTCCTGCACATTTGTAGTATCAACGAAGAGGGAATTGGCCGTTTACCTAGACGCAAAAGGCCGCAACCGGAATGACAATGCCAATGCAATGCAACCAAACACGGCAGCAACAAGCCCTGCGGATGCAAATCCAATCAATGGACCGCCCGGATACTCTTCCCCAACCATCGCGCCGGTAATGAGTGGACCGACGGCCGTCGCAAAATGGGAGACCGCTGTGTTCAAGTTCATGAAGGCACCTCGCAGTGACGGATCCGAAGCTCGCATCATCATGGCTTGAGCGGGTACCACGCGTCCGCTTGCAAACACCATAAAAACGCACGTGGTCAATACTGCAATACCGAGCGATACTTGTGGTAGATTGGTGATGATCAACGTCATTACCACCGCACCTCCGGCGCAGAACAAAAAGATGCGCCTGGCTCCAAAGCGATCCGTCGCCCAACCGATGACGTTGAGGGTCACCAACGTGCATACCCCTGCCACCATATAGATCACGGGCAGGTCAGTCGCAGTCCTTCCGCAGTTCGATTGCATATAGGGTGCGATAAATGGCACGATGATGAACGTACCAAAAACCATTGAAAGCATGAAAACAAAAGACCAGAGATGATTTGGCTGACGGACAACGGATGCAAATTGAGTCCATGGATTGGGCCTGCTTCCTGTGAGGTGGCCGGTCATCGAAGGCAGGCAAATCAGCGAAAGAACCCAAACGCAAATCGCTAAGATACCGATCCCGAGAAACGGGGCATTCCAGTTTCCAAAGGAGATTGCCAGCCACAGACCGATCGGCAGTCCAATCGTCGACGCGACTGCGAATGAAGAGGTGACGACGCCGATTGCTTTGCCGCGCTGGCGATCAGGGAAAACATCTCCAATCACCGCCATCACACAGGACGCTGCCAATCCTCCAAAAAGGCCCGCAAGACAACGAGCAAACAAGAGGTGAAAGTAGTTCGGGGCCAGTCCGCAGTAGAACGTCGCCAACGCAAAACCGCCAAAGGATCCGATTAGAATGGTCTTTCGATCGTACCGGTCGACCACCGACGAACTGACGATACCAGAAACCATAGCCGCAATTCCATAAATCGAAACGATGATTCCGAACTGTTGCGGATCAATCAATAATTGACGACGAAGTTGATCTCCGAGCGGCATCACGATGACGAAATCGAGAATGTGCGTGAAATTGATCGCTGAAAGCAACAGTAAAAGGCCCCACTGTTGACGGTTGAAACCATTCGAAGCAACATCGGATTTCAATTCGCTTTTCAACTGACTATTCGCCATCGATGGAATTTCATGCTTTCGAAATGGAATGCCAGATAAGTGTCTGAGCGAGTTATTATTCGCGACAGGTAAAGAGGGTAGCTCCATTCAAAAAGTTCGCTAGATGGGGAAACTCCTTGTTATTAGGTGAAACCGGTTTCCGTTTCGCTTCAAAACGATTGTCGCTACCTTGCATTACGCCACTATGGTGGACACAATGGCGAGCTTAAATAGCGTGAATTGCCGTTAGTGCGTAGGAATCTTTTTGGGAACTTCATGATGGCTCGCTGGGTGTTGAGATCAGTTGCTGTGTGCTTTTTCGGTTTTATGCTTGGCTCATTGGAGGCTGCTGACCCATTATTGAAACTCAAGCGGGGGGACAGTATCAGTTTTATAGGCAATACGTTGGCTGACCGAATGCAACATTCCGCTTGGTTGGAGACCTATATTCATGCCGCTCATTCCGATCTCAACTTAACCGTTCGCAACCTGGGCTTTTCGGGTGATGAGCTCAAGCTTCGAAACCGCGAAGACAATTTCGGCAGCGCAGATGAGTGGCTCGCAAAGACTAAAAGCAGCGTAATCTTTGCATTCTTTGGTTACAACGAAGCTATTCGAGCCAAGCCCGGTATCGATGCATTCAAGAAGGAATTGGAAGACACGATCGATGGCATGTTGGCTAACAAGTACGATGGAGTTTCGCCACCAAAGTTGGTTTTCTTTTCGCCGATCGCACACGAAAACCTACGCAGTCCACATCTACCGGATGGACTTTCCAATAACGAGAAACTTGCTGCGGTCACCAATATCATGGCAGAGTCTTGCAAGACTAAGGGTGTTGCATTCGTAGATCTCTACGCAGCGACCTCGAAATTGTATGCCGCCGCCAAAAAGCCATTGACGATGAACGGCATCCACTTGCTCGACGATGGCGATCGTTTGGTCGCTAATGTGATTGTCAAGGAGTTATTTGGAATCGAGAAGCAAAACAAAGATGAAAAAGAGCTCGAACGTTTGCGCCAATCCATCTTGGACAAAAACTATCACTGGTTCAGTCGGTACCGCGTGGTCGATGGTTACAACGTTTTTGGTGGACGGTCGAAGCTAGCTTGGTTTGGACAATCGAATGCGGACGTCATGATGCGAGAGATGGAGATGTTCGATGTGATGACGGCGAATCGAGATGTGCGAGTGTGGGCCGTTGCGAAAGGGAGCGATCATCATGTTGCGGACGACAACTTGCCCGTCGAACTCGAGGTCAAGACCAACATTCCGGGTAAGCTCGATAGCGGCAAGCACGAATACTTGGATGGCAAGGAAGCGATTTCCAAAATGAAGATCGCCGATGGCATGCAAGTCAACTTGTTCGCGGATGAAAAGATGTTCCCTGAAATGGTAAACCCAGTGCAGATGGCGGTTGACCCTAATGGAGTTCTTTTTGCATCGGTTTGGCCATCGTATCCGCATTGGAATCCAAAAGAGCCTCGCCGGGACCGCATCATCTCGCTGCCAGACGACAACGGGGACGGTGTTGCAGATCGCTGTGTTGTGTTTGCGGACGAGCTTAACAGCGTCACCGGATTCGAGTTTTGGGGTGGAGGGATGATCGTAGCAGCGTTGCCCGAACTTTGGTTCTTGAAGGATACCGACGGAGATGGCAAGGCGGACTACAAGCTTCGCATGCTGCAAGGGCTATCGAGCGCCGACTCGCACCACTCCGCCAACGCGATGTTGCTGGGACCCGATGGCTGGCTCTATTGGTCGCGCGGTATTTTCAACATTGCAGCAATTGAAACGCCGACAAAAACTTTTCGATCCGGCGAGAGCGGAGTGCACCGATTCAACCCACGTACCTTTGAAATGGAATTTCACTTTCCCATCGGCCCCAATCCACACGGCGATGTCTTCGATCAATGGGGATATCAGTTTGCAAATGATGGAACCGGAGGTACCGGTGCCTATGTCAACATCGGCAAAGGGGTCGGGCACAAGCAGTGGTTTAAGATGCGGGTGCGTCCCATCGCAGCCAACGGCATTCTCTCTAGCAGTCACTTCCCAGAAAAGAACCAAGGGAATTTCCTGCTTTGCAATTGCATTGGATTTCTCGGAGTGCTTCAACACGAAGTGAAGTACAACGGAGCGGACATCACCGCGGAAGAAATCGAGCCTATCTTGGTTTCGAGCGATCCAAATTTTCGGCCCACCGATGTGGAGATGGGTGGTGACGGAGCTATGTACGTTTCCGATTGGAGCAATGCTATCGTGGGACACATGCAACACAACATGCGAGATCCCAACCGGGATCATGAGCATGGTCGGATTTACCGGGTGACGGCCAAAGACCGGCCGCTACTCACGCCAACGAAGCTGGTAGGTAAACCTATTGCAGAATCGCTAAAGGCGTTTTATGCAAAAGAAAACGGAGTGCGATACCGTGCTCGTTCGGAACTGAGCGGTAGGGATACGAAAGAAGTCGTCGCAGCCATTGCCTCTTGGTCAGGTCCTTTGGATGCAGCGAAACCGGACGATGCTCAGGCGTTGCTCGAATCGCTGTGGGTGCACGAAGAGCATCGCGTACCTGATTCCTCTCTTTTAAAGAAAGTCTTCAAGGCCAAGGAGCCTCGCGTTCGTGCGGCCGCGATTCGGACGCTTGGGCACTGGGGACCCAAGATTGCGGATTGGGAGCCAATTCTGCTGGCAGCGGTTCGCGACGAATCCCCATTGGTGCGAGCGGAAGCAGTGAAGTCGGCATTGAGTTTCGAAGGAGTGACCGCCGCTGAAGTGATCTTCGAAGCATCTAATAGCCAGAGCGATCCAGAGATGGAAATTGTTTTAGCCTATAGTCGCGGCAAGATTCCTCTCGACAAGCTTGTTGCCGATGCGGTCAACTCCGGCCGACCGTTGTCCAAAGCGGCTCGCGAGTACGCTTTGAAGAACGCGAGCCCAAGCGACTTGCTTAAATTGGAAAAGAGCGAAGCAGTTTATGAAGCAATTTTGAGACGTCAGAACGTTGACGTTAGTACGTTGCGACAAGCACTCACTGGTTTGGCGGGGCTTAAGAAGACGGAGCTCGTTTCTCTTTTGATTCAAATGGTTGAGGATCGCGATAGCCAAGATCAAGTTGCTTCGCTGCCCACGCTCGCTGCCTTGTTGTCCGAGCAACCGGGTAGTGAATTGAAGAAAGGGAAGAACCGTCTTGAGAAGATTGCTCTTTCGGGCAAGGCACAAGCCACACGAAGGCTGGCCTATGTCACTTGGATGGTTGCCGAGAATTCGGCTGATGCTCCTCTGCTGGCCGCTTCCAAGAACAAAGAGTCATTGCGAGATTTCTTGTCGGCGATCCCATCGATTGCCGACGAAAAACTTCGTGGAACTTTGTTTGCTGCTGTCCGTTCGCTGATGTTTGAACTCCCTCCAAATTTGAAGGCGGAGGCGGGTGGTGCATCGCTGGTTCAACCAGGAATTCAAGTGGACTTTTTCCATCCAAACCCAGCCAACGTAGCAATTGAAACATTGGCCAAGCTGAAACCGCAAGCAAGTGGAGTCGTTCCGGAAATCATCATGAACGTACCTCAGAAACTGAAAGCAGATGAGTTTGCGTTGCGATTTACTGGAATGATTCGGATTCCAACGACGGGCAAGTACATGTTCTCAATCAATTCCGACGATGGCTCCAGACTTTATATTGATGGCAAAATGCTCATCAATAACGATGGACCGCATGGAATGATTGAAAAGCAGGGTGCTGTTGATTTGATGGCAGGTAGTTATCCAATCGTTGTGACTTATTGTGACGAGGGTGGAAACGATGGGCTGGAGGTCCGATGGTCAGGGCCAGGCTTCACGAAACAGAAGATTTCGGCCGACTCGCTTTCGCTCAACGGCGGTGGCGAGACGATTCACGATTTGGCGATACGATCGTTGGCCTCGATACCGGGTCACGGACAAGAAAAATTCAAGGACCTGGTGACGATTTTGAAATCGGATCGCAACCGGGCGGCTGCGGTTAGTTTGCTCAGCACGGTGCCACAGCAAGATTGGTCGAGCAAAGAGTTACCGGGGCTTGTTGATAACCTCATCGGATATCTCAGCGGCATTCCAACGCAGTTGCGAAATGGAGCACCGGCAATGGAAGCGGTAGCGCTTACAAAAGCTTACGCAGCGAAATTGCCAGCTGATAAGGCCAAGGAAGTCGAGAGTCGACTACTGAATCTAGATGTTCGGGTGATTGCGCTTGGCACAGTGGTCGAGCGAATGATCTACGACAAAGAGACCATCGCTGTGCAAGCAGGCAAGCCGGTCGAGTTCCGCTTTTCCAATACGGATAATATGCCGCACAACTTCGCCGTAGTGCAGCCGGGCGCATTGGAAGAGATCGGCTTGGCCGCCGAGGCGACGGCGGGGGACGCGGATGTCAAAGAGCGTCACTATGTTCCCAAATCACCGAAAGTCCTAGTTGCAAGCAAATTGCTATCGTCAGGTGAAGCTCAATCGTTCACGTTTGACGTTCCGAAGACACCAGGCATCTATCCCTATGTTTGCACTTATCCAGGTCATTGGCGACGGATGTTTGGAGCGTTGATCGTGGTTGCCAATCTCGAGGAATACCAGCGTGCGCCTGACCAATACTTGGCTGCCAATTCCCTCACCTACAAAGATGCTTTGCTGAAGTCGATAGGTAGAAACACCGAATGGAAGTATGACGACTTGGTAGCGAGCGTGAAAAAGCTTCCCAATGGTCGTTCGTTTGAAGTTGGCAAGAAACTCTTTAGCGATGCAAATTGCGTTGCTTGCCACAAAATGAATAACGATGGGCGTGAGCTAGGCCCCGATCTGACCAAGATCGACTCTGCCAAGAATACGACCGAACTGATATTGCGGTCACTGCTTGAACCCTCCAAGGAGATTGCGGACAAGTACCAGTCTTATTCGTTCTTGATGAGCTCTGGCAGCACGGTGACGGGTATGATCGTGGAGGAGACCCCCAAGCAAATCAAAGTGCTGGTAGATCCGCTTGCCAAGGGAGAGCCAGCTGTGATTGATGTCTCCGAGATCGAAGAGCGCAAGAAGTCTACGATCTCGATTATGCCACAAGGGCTGCTTAACAAGTTGACTCAAGAAGAGATCATGGATCTGCTTGCCTACCTTTACGCAAAGGGGGACAAGAAAAATGAACTCTTTAGCGAGCACGCACACTGACTCGCAAGAACACTGGCTAGCAAGAACAGTCGAGTCGCATTTCAATAAGCACGAACGGTGCAAACGCATGAAAATGTATAGGTCGAAGCAGTTCATTGTACTTTTGTGTTTCCTTTTGCCAGCGACGCTTAGCGCTTCCGAGAGGCCGCCCAATGTTGTGCTCATCGTCGCAGACGACTTGGGGTATGCGGATGTGGGTTGTTATGGCGCAAAAGACATTCGGACACCGAATCTGGATCGGATGGCTGCCCAAGGGACCCGCTTTACGGATTTCAATGTGGCCCAAGCGGTCTGCACGGCTTCGCGGGCGGCGTTGCTGAGCGGTTGTTACCCGAATCGAATCGGGATGTCGGGCGCGCTCAATCATACCAGCTTAACCGGTATCCACGCTGCAGAGACGCTACTCCCCGAGTTATGCCAGGCAAAAGGTTTTGCAACAGCGTGTTATGGCAAGTGGCATCTTGGCACACGCCCAGAGTTTGATCCGAATCGAAATGGATTTGACGACTGGCTCGGCTTACCGTATTCCAATGACAATGGACCGTTGCATCCGACGGTTCGCGGGATTCCCTCATTGCCGTTGATCGAGAATGGCACCAAGATCGGGCTCGACCCCGATCAGTCTAGCTTTACGCGATTGTTCACCGAGAAGTCGGTGAAGTTTATCGAGAAGAATCGGTCCAAGCCATTCTTTTTGTATGTTCCACATGTCATGCCGCATGTGCCGATCGCAGCCTCTGCAGCGTTTGTTGGGAAATCAGGACGTGGGCTCTATGGGGATGCAGTAGAAGAACTCGATTGGTCGGTGGGCGAGATTCTTCGAGCGATCAAAGAGAATGAATTGGATAACGATACCGTTGTAATGTTTCTATCGGACAACGGACCGTTCTTGAGCTACGGCAATCACGCGGGCGACTCGAGTCCGTTTCGAGAGGGGAAACTCACCGTGTTCGAAGGCGGAGTACGAGTGCCTTTCATCGCGCGTTGGCCGCTTCGTATTCCAGCTGGTCGTATCTGCAACGCGTTGATCACAGGTTTGGATCTGTTGCCAACGATTGCCAAGTTGATTGAGGCGCCGCAGCCTACTTTGAAAACTGACGGAATCGATTTATCGCTACTCTTGCTCGGAGAACCCACGGCGACGGGTCGTGAGAGCTTTGCGTACTATTCCGGTTCTGAGTTGCAAGCGGTGCGAATGGGCAAATGGAAGCTTCACTTGCCGCACGAATACTTGACCGTCGATGGGGCACCAGGTTCGGGAGGCAAGCCGGCGAATTATGACAAGATGAAGCCCAATGCGATTGAAGAGTCCGGGATTCGCGGTATTGCGAGCCGCCATGGATACCGTGTCGAAAAGCAAGAGCTCGCGCTTTTTGATTTGGAAAAGGACTTAGATGAAACTAGAAATGTTGCATCACAATATCCAGAAATCCTAAGGCGACTCGATGGTCTAGTTGGCGAATATCGCAAGGAACTTGGTGATGCACTTGTGAACGTGAAGGGAGCAGGAGTTCGATTAGTGGGAACAGCTAGTTCCTTGCAATTGCCTTTCGACGCGAAGCTATTTGCGAAAGAAAATTTGATGGCTTGGTGCATTGTGCCGTTTGATGCAGGTAAGCGAACTCCGGAGCAGCGGGCCAGCATGTTAAGGGAATTGGGTATAAAACGATTTGCCTACGACTATCGTCCGGAGCATATTCCGAGCTTTGAGGCGGAGATCACTGCTCTCAAAAAGAATGGGATCGAATTGTCGGCTTGGTGGTTCCCAACGACGCTGAATGAGGAAGCCAAGATGACGCTGGCGCTTTTTGAGAAGCATCAAGTTCATCCGCAGCTTTGGGTCATGGGTGGAGGAAATGCGAACATGAATGCAGTCGAATCGGAAGCTTTCGCAACCAAAGAAGCGGAAAGGATTCGGACCATCGCGGTCGCCGCTCAACAGGTTGGATGCAAAGTGGGGCTGTACAATCACGGTGGCTGGTTCGGGGTACCCGAAAACCAAGTGGAGATCATTCGCAGAGTCAATATGCCGAACGTTGGCGTGGTATTCAATCTCCATCATGCCCACGAATTGCTCGACCGATTGCCGGCGGTATTGGCCCTATTAAAACCTTATCTATTAGTCATCAACATCAATGGAATGCAAACCGATGGCGAGCAGCTGGGAAAGAAAATTTTGCCGATCGGGCTCGGCGACCGCGACCTTGAAGTGCTCAAGGCGATTTCCGATAGCGGTTTTCGTGGCCCGATCGGTATTCTCAACCATACCGACGAGGATACGAAGAATCGATTGGAATTGAATCTCAGTGGTCTCGAATCGACTGTAAAAAAACTACTTCAAGGAATTGGGAAAGAGAATTGATGAAACACAGAATTGCAATTTCAAGTTGGCTATATTGTATTTTGGGCGGGGCGATTGCGAGCCAACTTGGTGCCGCCGATCCGCAGATAACTAGCGAACTCGTGTTCCCATTGAACCCCAAACACAATCATGCGCCAGGGATTGTGGAATGCCCGAACGGCGATTTGTTCGCGACGTGGTATCGAGGTGCTGGCGAGCGACAAGCGGACGACGTAGCGGTTTACGCTTCCTGGAAGAAATCGGGTTCCGTAGAATGGTCAGAGCCCTTTGTGTTGGCAGATACGCCTGGTTTCCCTGATTGCAATACGGCTTTGTTTGTCGATCGAGACAAGCAGCTTTGGGTTTTTTATCCGACTATCCTTGCGAACAGTTGGGAGTCCTGCCTTACCAACTTCAAGGTTGCAAAACAATTCGATGCACCTGGGTCTCCTCGCTGGATGCGAGAGGGAATGATCCTGCTAAAGCCGGATGACTTTGCTGAGGAAGCTCGCGCAAAGCTCGATTCGGAGCTGGCCCCCTTCAAGGACAAACTGCAGCCAAAACAAATCGAAGGGATTCGTGTTGCACGAGAGCGGTTGGGGGAAAAACTATATCAGCGATTGGGGTGGCAACCGCGGTGCAAGCCGACGCAGCTGCCCAACGGTCGCATTTTGTTACCGCTATACACCGATACGTTTTCGATCTCCCTCATGGCCATTACCGACGATGCCGGATTGACTTGGCATGCGAGCAAGCCATTATTCGGATTCGGCAATATCCAGCCAACGGTGCTTCGCCGCAACGATGGAACCTTGGTCGCTTACATGCGAGAGAACGGCCAAAGGGAGAAAGTAAGGGTTTCGGAGTCGAGCGATGATGGAGAAACATGGGGACCGGTGGGCGTGAGCGATTTGCCGAACCCTGGCGCTGGTGTGGATGGGATTCGATTGGCGAATGGAAAGTGGTTGATGGTTTACAACGACTTAACCAAAGGACGGAATCGTTTGGCCGTTTCGTTGTCGAGCGACGAGGGACGCACCTGGCCCACGACACGTCACTTGGAGGATCAAGTGAGCGGTTCGTTTCACTACCCGGCAGTAACACAAGGTGCCGACGGCAAGATCCACGCTATCTACAGTTACTTCGTCGACGCAGGCAAGAGCATGAAGCACGCGGCGTTTGCGGAGGATTGGGTTTCGGGAGAAAAGTAATTAAATTGTCTGGCACGGCAAACGTCGCCGTGATTTTTGCGACGCGGAGTTTGGCACAACTTTGTGGGAACCGTTTGCAACCAGCACGGGACGGTTTATGGCTTTAGATGTTCGTGGAAATACTCCCACCGCAGCGAACTATACGTGCTTCCAACCCCATGCTGAAACTCTGGGTAGATCATCAATTGAAATCGTTTGTCCGCATCGTTGAGAGCCTTGGATAATTGCCATGTATTGGATGGGTGGACATTGTCATCGATAAGACCGTGCACGAGTAGAAGCTTTCCTTTGAGGTTGCTTGCTATCTTGCTGCAGGACCCAATATTGTAACCGTCTTCGTTCTCAGCTGGTGTCTGCATATATCGCTCCGCGTAGATCGAATCGTAGTTGCGGAAGTCGGTGACCGGCGCTCCCGAAACCGCCACTTGGAAAACGTCCGGGTAGCGCAGCAGTGCCAGCGCGGACATGAAACCGCCGTACGAATGGCCGAAGATACCGACGCGATTTCCATCGACGTAGGGACGTTCTCGAAGCGACTTCACCCCAGCTGCTTGATCGTCCAAATCGGGGCCACCCAGTTTCAAATAGGTGGCGCTTTCGAAGGCCTTTCCTCGCCCTACTGTCCCACGATTGCCGATCTTGATCACTAGGTAACCAAGTTCGCAAATGGGGTTCGCCGCAGTGTAGCGATTGGAAATGCCGATACTTTCTGGGCCGCCATATACATCGACGAGCAAAGGATACTTGCGCGAAGGATCGAAACGGCTTGGCTTATGGAGCGTGCCGTAGATGGTGGTTTTGCCGTCGTCGGACAAGAACGAAAAGACCTCGGGCGGAGATAACATGGCTTTCTCGGCCTCTTCTCGATTCCCCACGGCAAGTATCGCAACTTCCTTTCCATCGGCGTTGTAGAGAACGGTGCTCGGTGGAGTGTCCAGCGATTCACGCGTCGCAATAACAAATTGATGGTCCGGAGAGATGTCGAAAGAAGTGTGATTGAGAGGGGAGGAGGTCAATCGGACCTGCTGAGAGCCATCTAGTTTTGCGCGGTGGAGCTGCGCATTGTATGGATTGACATCGCTGTAAGCCGTGAAATAGACGTAGCCGGCTTTTTCATCGATCTTGGTGATTGTATTGCAAGCGTATTGCCCCACTTGCGAAATGGCATTCAAGAACCTTCCGTCGAGATGTCGCAACTGAAAGTGCTTCCAACCGTTTGCCTCTGTGGTCCAGATAAAACGCTGTTTGTCCTCTAAGAACTGGATGGCAGGGCTATTCTCTTGCCAACTGGATTGTCGCTCTGTCAGCACGGTTCGAACGTGAAGTGTGCTCGAATCAACGGCAAGCAGATTCATAACGTCTTGCCGCCGGTTCGACCGATTGACTAGCAATTCGTTTCCCTCAGGTGAAAATCGAATGGAATAGAGATACTGACTCGCTTCCCCATCGATGGCAATTCGCTTGGCGCTTTTGGATGGGAGATCGTAGATCCAAAGGGATACTTTCGGATTCGCATCCCCAGCTTTAGGGTACCTGACTGATTGGAGTTTGGTGTACATGGCAGTGTTGTCGATAGTGAGGTGATAGTCTGCCATCTCACGCTCGTCAACTTCGTAGAACGCGAGCTTGGTGCTGTCTGGCGACCACCACATTGCATCGGCTTGGTTCAGTTCTTCTCCATAGACCCAGCATCCGGTCCCGAACCTCAAGCGATCGATCCCATCCTTTGTAACGGCAATCTTGAGGGCGTCAGCTTCGTTCGACTCAAGCGTGACATTGAAGTCTTTGTATACAGCTTTCCATTTGCCGTCGGGCGATGTTGAGACCGGGCGTTGCTGGGCACGACCGACGGAAGGCAGACCTCCTCGGCGTTGCCCTCGGCGCCCTTCCGCAGGTTCGGCGGGTGTTGTCGTCTCTGTTTTCGCTTCGTCGGTGATCGCGAAGTTTTTCAGATCGAGCGATTTGCGTTTCCCTGCTGCGGTGTACTGAAGCGATCGGCCGTCATCGGCCCAATGGCTTTGTTCAACGCGACCGCCACCACTTAGCTGAGCCCTCAAGGCTGAGATTTCGCGATAGCGCTCGTAACCCGGCAATTCCTTGAAGGTAGGTTGCGCCCAAAGCAGTTCGAATGGCGAAAGAGAAACGGCGGCGAAACAGAACAAGGATAGAACAAAGCGTTTAGTCATGGAGTTGTAATTGACTGCAAGATTTAAGATGGTTCATTGATTGAACGAATGGAGGACCTGAAATTCAATTCAAATGATAATCAACAAGACCGTCGCCGGACACTCCGTGGCTGGATTTGGCAATGAAAACAACTAACGATTGGAGGCGGTTTCGATCAGTTGGGCGATGAGTGGTAGCAGCTGCTTTTTGCGACTGACGACGTTGTCGAGTTGATAGAGGTTCCTGTCCAATTGTGGATAATTGATTTCATCCCATTCGTCTGATTCGTGGCTCAACAGCAATAGCGATCCATTGCTGACCACGTCGGTAACAAGCAGCGCTGAGAAATCCATGCGTTGATCGGATGCCAACTTTTCGAGGGCAGTACGCAATTCATCTTTGCGATCCCAAAACAGATCGAAACCGATTTCTTCGATCTGCGAAATCGAAAACCGTTGCCCGTGTTCGGTGAATTCTTTGCAGTCCTCTCGAACCACTTCGGCAGGCGTGCACGTTCTTAGAGCTGAGCCAATTTCAAAGAACTCCTTTGCGTATTCTGTGAGGTCGACTTCGCACAGCGTCTCGAGCCATTTCAGTATGTC
>JBBRGW010000003.1:0-28526 GCA_038223525.1 Pirellulales bacterium | reverse complement strand
AGTCAGGACATCGATCCCGAAGACCGAGGCGAGTCGTTCCAAGCGGGTACGGATCCATTCTCGGCGGTGTGAGTAGTCTTTTCCGGTGTTTTCATCGAACCCGGTCAAGAATGACTTTCTGACGCACCGTTGCGTCAAATGAAGGATACAGACCTGATTCGGGTCAAACTGTTCAGCACGGGGCGTACGAGGCATAAGCGATCTCCACTGGTTTCAAATATAGCAAACTCAAAAGCCCTGTCAAGACAGGTGCCAGGCACTTAGTTGCGTTAGATCACCACGCAAATAGAAAGCACGACGGAGACCGCCGTGTGACACCGAGGATTAGCGACTATTGGAGACCGAGATGGGGATTTCAATCGGAGATGGGTCGCTCAATTCAGCTGGAGCGTAGGGGCGTGTTGTCATTCCTGATGGTGGGGTGGGCACAATCATGGTCAATTCCAGATCGGAGATTTCCGACTGCATCTGTCCGCGTGTTTCAAAGTGAATGCGAACCGATCGCTGATTGGTCACAAAGCGGATCAAACTAAACCGCTGCCATTCGTACTTTGTCGCATTGGAAGAAGAGATCAATTGGCCAAGCGACTCGCCGCCGATGCTATCGCAAACCAGGAGTCCGCTTTGTGATTCTCCGGCAGGTGACTGTATTCTGACGACCCCTTCAATATTGATCAGTGCACCCTCTGGAACATCGATTGATGGCGACGAAACTCGCATTACGGCACCACCATATCCGGAAGGAATTGGCTGACCGTTGATTGGATTGGTTGCGAGTAGTAATGCCGGATTCCCCTTCGGACCGTTACCACCAATTGCGGAGATGCTCTCGACGCTCTCGGTGAGTCGTCTCTCTACTTTCCAACCAGACATGGCAAATTGAGCATCATCGCGAAACGGGAGCCCAGGAATGGCAATCTCCTGGAAGCTACGACCGCTCAGCAGTCGATTGAGTTCCCAGTGCAGAGACAGAGATAGGGGCGATGCAAGAAGCGGGTTGCTTTGGAGCGCCCCAAATTGTGCGATCGCTTGCTCCCACGACCCTCGAACGACGCGTTGGGCGGTCAACAACGACTGGTCCGTCGCTCGCAGGGAATTCTGAAAATTGGTTCCTACCAAATAATTTATGGCACTTCGCTGCAACGAATCCGCGCGACGAATCTCTTCCCATCTCGGATCGTCGTTGGGTATTTGCTGCGCTATGAGGGTTCTTTTCGCAATCTCTAGAACTTGGTCGGTGACCTCAATGCGAGACGCCGCGAAACTTGGTCGAAGCTGTTCTAACCTGTCCCTCAAGTAGGCCACTGGCATCGGGTCCACAACGGTAACAATCTGCTCGATGATGCTTGGCTGTTCAATGGTAAAAGTCAAGCCTTGAGGTGTTTGCTCTGCACGCAGTTTCTCCATTTCGCCGTGAGTGATTCGAAACACATTGCGCTGCGATGCCAGAGGCAATGTTACTTTGATCCGATTGGTGGTGGGTGCGGGCGAGCATATTTGGTCCATCGAACCGGAAGCGATCACGATCGCCAACTGACTCTTGGGGGTTTCCAGTATCGCAGCAGAATGGTTGGCGGAGTCGGTCGCTACGTTTCGCCAAGTTGATTGCCCTGCTTGAATCCAAGGCATAAGCAAATCGATTTCGCGATTCATCGCCGCGTAACCTTGGCTTCTTGCAATCGATGTGGGTTCGGCTGAGTCGAGTGGGGAGCCTGACCGAAAGATAAAGCCGCGAGCGCCCTGCATCATACTTCGGTAGAACTGCAGTCGGACCTGCAACATGTCGTAGTCAATGCTATCGCCTTCCCTGCGAATTGCCCTAGAAGCAAGTTCCTTTTGTAATCTCCATTCGTCCGGCATTTGTGTTGCAATCGAAGTCAACGGCAAAGATCGTCCTGCTAATGGTCGCAAGTCGGATTGCATGATCGAGGCCGCTTCTTGCGAAGAACTTACTCGCGTTGCGAGCGGCAAAGGGATCGCCAACCAGTCGCTGTATCGACTATAAGAGCTATACATTTCCATTGCCTCGCCGACGGTAGGACGCAACAATGATGGAGGGAAATGCGTCAATTTCGAGACGGTCGTGCGTGTCTGCGCTAAATTGGACTGATCGAGTGTCATTCCAATCAACCAGCCTTGGACATGGCGATAGTTCTTGGCGATTTCCTCCGTAGGAACCAAATCCGGGGGGCGGGCGATGACCCCCATTTGCGTGGCGAAAGCTTGTTCCATGACGAGTGGGTCGTTCGGGTAATTGGTGATAATGGCATTGAAGCCGAGTTCTTGAAGGTAGCCTAAACTCTCTCCTTGGTGAAGAATCCATCGTGGCACAGTCGACTGCAATTTTCGAAGTTGCTCTTGAATCGTCAATGTTGCCGGAGCGATCGAGTCGATTGGCGATGAGTTCTCATGGGCAAGCGTCGAGATTGGGGGCACCATACCATCGACCAGCAAATCGTCCACTTTTAACTTCAAACTGCCTGGGTCGGTGTAGAGACTCAGAACAATGCCGTCCACATATGCATCTTGCAAATCGATGTGGGATCCATACTTCGCGCGAAGATACCGAACGCGCTCCTCGAATTGATTACCAAACGAAGAGATGCTCGATTTGGACCATCTGCCACGCCCTTCCGTCGGCGTTCCCAATAGGACTTCTTGGATCAGCGGATGTGTTGCGACGTTTGCACTTCTGGGAAACACAACCCGAAACCCAAACTTCAAGCCGCTTTGAGCGGACAGGTCACTAATGGACGCGCTTAGGTCTTCGATAAGTGCACAGGGTGCAATGGGATAAACCAGAAAGACTCTACTGCCTGTCCCGAAGGAGGCTTGGATTATTTCGTTTCCCGGTTCCGACTTGTTAAAAGGCAGCAACACAGCTTTCGCATCGTTGTCCCAAAGATAAAATTTTTGAGTTGGATCGTTGAACGAATCAAGGACTTGGGCGGTGGCCAAATTTTGGAGAAGGACCGCTGTCAGTAAAATAACGAGGCCCGACGCAAGCAAAGTTTGCCGAGACGCGCCAAACGGCGAGTGGGTTGACTTTTCGCAACAAAGTGCGAATGAATAGTGGAGAAATCGAAACATCGGAAGCAACCTGGTTGGCAATACCGTAAGTCTCGCTTGTAGCATGACTTACGACGCGAATCCAGATCGTTTCAGGATGCAAAAAAGCCACTGACTCTAAGGATTAGATAATTGGTCGCGAAAGTATCGACAATCCTAAGTCCTTGACTAGCATGGATTTACCCTCCATGTTAGCAGTCCGGTCGGAGAGTGTCGGCATGAAAGCTGCTTTTCTTTAATTTCATAATCGCCAACAAAACTTCCGGCAAACCAATTCCAATCGTTACCTTGAGGAGCCTCAGCATGAGCCACGCAGCCCAATCGACAGAAAATCTCCTGAATGACACACCCAGCGAACTAGTGGATCTACAAAAAGTCATCGAAATGCTGCCCCCAGCTCAACGTTTGACGATTCAGCCAGCATTCCAAAGAGTCGTGGAAAGCACGAATCGTCGCCGAAAGATTTTGCAATTGGTTCAGGATTCCATTGGCCAGTTGCGGCTCGACATGAAGTATCTGGTATTTGATTTGGAAGCGACTCGCCGCGAAAGAGATGCTTACCAACGACAAATCCAAGAACTGATGGGCGAGCAAGGGGAATCGGACGAAACCAATCCAGAAGAAAACCAAGACTAGTTTTTCGAAGTAGTGCATTAGCGCTGTCATTGGATGAGCAAGTCGCCACTTTCTCAACCAAGAGTTCTCCGACCGACAAGCTCAGTGCATTTCATGTTGAAACAGGCGGGTCGATTTGGGTAATTCGACCCGCCTGCTTATTTAATGGTTTGCTTGCATGGATGATTTGGCTTAGTCTAGAAGATGAACTTAGTCCGTTTTCTTGTCCCCCGCACAACCCTCTTCGTCGGTAAGACGCTTCGATGGAATTTACGCCACGTTCCTTAACTCAGCGCATGATCGATTTGGAGCTTGCGACTTCAGAGCAGATCGACAAATTTTGGGGCGAGTTGCGAACTGATGATGTGAAGTTGGAGGATGTCAAGAATCTTTTGCTTCGTAAGGGAGTTCTTACGAATTTCCAATTGGATCGAATGTGTACTGGGGAGCGATTGGGGTTCTACTATGGACCCTACCGCGTTCTTTACATGATTGGAGCGGGAACATTTGCACGTGTGTTCCGATGCGTACATCGGGAGACCGGCAGAGTAGTAGCGATCAAAGTACTTCGGCGCCGGCACCGGGACCAAGTTGCGGCTGTCGAGCAGTTTCTTCGCGAAGGGCGAATGGGATTGCAATTGCGGCACCCCAACATCGTCACCATTCATGAGATCGTCAACGACCCGCGGTCACCTTACTTGGTGATGGAATTTGTTGAAGGTGAAACGCTTCGCGAGATCTTGAAGATACGAGTCAATTTTGGCCCTGAGGATGCGTTGCATGTGATGCATGACATCTGCTCTGGACTCGATTTTGCGAATTCAAAAGGCATTACCCATCGCGACTTGAAATTGACCAACGTCCTGGTGCATTCAAGCGGTCGGTGCAAGTTGGTAGACTTTGGATTGGCAGCACTGGCAGATGTCTCTTCGCCAGAAGCGATTGCGGATTGCCCAAGTGCTCGTGCAATCGACTACGCTGCCCTCGAACGTGGTACTGGCGTTCGAAAGGGTGACCCACGAAGCGACTTGTTTTTCGTCGGCGTTATTTTTTACAATGTCTTGAGTGGTAAACCAGCTCTCATCGAAACTCGTGACCGGTTGCAACGACTGAGTGTCTCTCGATTCACAGAAATTCCCTCGCTCAGCGAAGTGGCACCGGGCTTGCCCGATTCCATTTATGCGATATGCAACAAGGCGTTGGAGTTCGACCCCGAAAAACGTTATCAAACGCCAAACGCTATCCTTGGCGACTTGCAAGTCGCGATCAATCAATTAGAAAATCCCGAAGGGGATTCAGAGAACAGGAAAGGTCCGCTCCACGCGATCCAATCTATCAATGAGGAAGAAGCAAAAGAGGGGAACGGCAAAACACTCATCGTGGTGGAGAGCAAACCTGAACTGCAAGATATCCTGCGAGAGAAGTTAAAAAAACGCGGCTACCGCGTGCTCATCTACGGCGATCCAGAGCGAGCCCTTAGCAGATTCGCTCCGGATGAAACAGCGCCGGCCGACTGCGTTGTTCTTTGCGCACCAGACTTAGGGAATCTTGCTCTCGAAGCGTTCAATACATTTGGATCTCAGGAACACACCAAACATATACCGGTCGTCATGCTGGTAGACCCCAAACAGCAACATATCATACGTGGCGCCAAGACGAACTTGAACCACGTTTTGATACCCATGCCACTTAAGGTCCGGGAACTAAGGCAGGCGCTTGTGAAGTTGACCATGCCGCAAGTGACTTAGAGATAGAGCTGAAGAACACAGTTCAACACCGCCTCTGGGTAGCGGTCGTGCAAAAGTGCTTACCCCCGAGGTTCAACGGTCTCAATCGCCCGTAATAGACTATGCCTGAGCGTGTAGAGGCGGGTCGGTTCGGTGATCTTTTGCCCCTCAAGATCGGTGACATAAAAAACGTCGACAACTTGATCCAGATGCGTGCTAACCTTGGCAACTTGCAGATCCAATTGAAGATCAAAGAGCGTTTTGGAAATGTCGTATAGCAAACCGATCCGGTCGTATGCGAAAACGGAAATGATGGTGTTTTGCTCCGAGGTGCTGTTGTCGAATCGGATTTGCGTTGGCTGAACCCGCGCGTTGGCCGCGTCGAAAGTCGATTGAGACTTCCATATACGACGAAAGACCGGTGGTTTCGCGACCGTGATATCAACCGACTGCACGAGGTGTTTGCAGATCTGATCAATGCGATAGGGTGGTGGAGCCCCTTCGTAGTCTGCGTCCTGAACGACAAATCGATCCCAAGCAATACGCTCCGGCTGAGTATGAATCTCTGCGGACAAGATGCTCAGTCCCTGGCTGGACAAAGCGCCTGCAATCATGTGGAACAAACCGGTGGGCTGCATTTGTCGAACAGCTGTGACGTACTCTGTCGCATCTTGATTGGGCAAGTAATGTCCCCAGGCTTGAACTGGTTTCTCTGGCGTTAGTTGGCGCATCCGTCGCAATTCATCCATCAGATCTTTCGGCTTGATGGAGAGCAGATACCCTGCCGGTATCGCTTCGATTTGTTCAGTGCACCAACTGCATTCTCGTTCTTCGGCGGTCCGCTGGGCCATGACCGCAGTCCTTTGGGTCGCCACGATATCCAGGAAGCGTTGATCGGGACTATCGCTTCGAAATTGGGATTCGGTCGCATCGTACAACTGCAAGATTAACCTTAGTTTCCAATCGTTCAACGCACCCGGCCCAACAGCATCCAGATCGGCGCACGACAATACCATGAGCATTTGCAGCCGCTCAATCGAGCCGACTTGCTTTGCAAAATGAACAATCGGATCCTTTTGTGAAAGATCAAAACGAAAGGCGGTGTGAGCCATGAGCAAATGCTGATGTACGAGAAAGACAAGCAATTCGCGATCGGCATCCGACAACTTGAAAAGCAACGCCGTTTCCTCGGCGATAACCCGTCCCACCTCGCTATGATCCTCGGGAAATCCTTTGCCGAGATCGTGTAGCAACAGGGCCAGGTGCAGGATCATTTTGTTTTGCAGGCCGCGATAGACTCGGCCGAGTGCATTGTCGAGCTTGGCAAACTCCCCTGCGCATTCCACCGAGCGAATGCAATGCGCGTCAACCGTGTATTTGTGATACTCATTGAATTGCAACAAGCAGCGAGCATGGCGCATCGCAGGAACAATTTGCTCCAGTACGCGTAGTTCGTGCAATCGCCTAAGGATCTCGCCGAGGCGTCCCGGCTCTGCAATCAATTGCAGAAACCTTTCGATGGCTTCGCTTCCGACCTGGTCATTCTTACGTCTCAACATGGATTGTCGAATGGTTCGCCATGTCTTGTGCTCGATGCGCCGCATGTAGCGATTGGCTACTTGCATGAGCTCCAGCACCTTCGCAGGATCCGACTGAAGTTTTTCGAGTCCGGATCTTGTGGCCCAAATCTCCTTGATCCCCAATCGAATCCCTTTTCGAATGGGCCAAGCGATGAAGCGTGATAGAAAGCCCACGACACTCAATCGCGATTGAGCCATACCAACAAAATTAGCGGAGCTGTATCGGACTTCGCTGGTAAATTCAAAATACTGCTGCATGAACTCTTCGACGGGAAGAACTCCTTCTTTTCCTTTGCAGTTCGACCAAGCCGCAAGTTCAATTTGCTTGGGGCGATCCAGCGAATCCTGCGCCCTGCCTGCCAAGAAATGCAATTGGTTGCGAAGACGAAGCAAGTATTGGTATCCGTCTCGAATCGCTTTAAAATCCTCTGGAGCGAGCAAGCCCATTTCCACCAACTGCTCTGGATCTTTCTCACCAAAACAAACGAACCCGATCCACCTCACAATCTGCACATCGCGCAAACATCCGCGCGATCGCTTCACGTTCGGGTGCAACAAGTAAACCAACTCTCCAAACTTCTGCCGTTCTACGAATCGCTCATGCTCGATTAAAACAGCTAGTCGACGCGACCTCCGCTTGCAACCGATCCGGAATGCATTGAGGAATCCATCAAAGAGTGGCTGACTCCCTGCAATCAATCTCATTTCCACTAAGGAGGTGAGGATGGTTGCGTCGGTCCATGCGATCTGTTTTGCTTGATGGGGCGTACGGATCGAAAAACCAAGCTGCAGGCCAGCGTCTACGATCATTTGCGCAATCGCTCGCGCGAGCGGTGCAATCTTTGATTCGCTAACGCCGCGATATAGAAGCATGAGATCGATGTCGGAGAATGGCGCCAAATCGCGTCGGCCGTATCCCCCCAAACCCACGAATGAAAAACACCCAGGGTCAATCGGCTTGGATAAACCGACCAACGCTGCTTTGATCAAATCTTGAATCACTTCGTCGACTTGATCCGCCCAAGCAAAACAAACCTGTGGTCCCGTAGCACCGGAATGGTGGAGACCAGCCGCTTTGAGACGCGCGTCCGCTAGTTGCGAACGCGCTTTGACTACTTGCGGGTGTAAAGATGACAATTTTGCTTAAATGACTTACAGAGCGTCCTGACCTGTTTCGCCGGTTCGGATCCGCACTGCCGTTTGAAGTTCCGAAACAAAAATCTTTCCGTCGCCAATTTGACCTGTTTGTGCAGTCTTAACGATCGTGTCAATGACAGTCTGCAACTCGCCATCGGCGCAAACCACTTCGATTTTGACTTTGGGAACGAAATCTACGGCATACTCGGTTCCACGATAGATTTCGGTATGTCCCTTTTGACGACCGTAGCCACGTACTTCGCTGACGGTCATTCCGTGGATGCCTTGTTCTGTAAGTGCATTTTTGACGTCTTCCAACTTAAAATGTCGAACAATGGCTTCTATCTTTTTCATTCCGGACTCCAGGGATGCATATTCCAAGCAGAAAAGGCTTGGGTGACTATCGAAATGCGGGACCGCCTGTGCGTCGTTCGCACATCCCACTCTTACAGTGTAACCAAACCAAATCAAAACCAACAAGGGCACCAGGTTCTTCGAACAGGACTTACCGATTATTTCGGAAGGCAAATAGGGTTCGTTCACCGAACCCTAAATCGATATACCTAATAAAGCGGCTGGCGCCAAACGTCTAATCCTAGTGGAAATTAAGATCCTGCCGCTTGCGTTGGTATCGCGGGGGCTGGAACCGCCGGTAAACTTGCTGCGGGCGCCGCGGTTGGAGCGGTCACCACTTCTCCATCCAGCGTTTTGCGAGGCAATTTCTCGTCCCGCATCGCGGCGTGATAGACAAAAGAAGCCATAATGATCGACGCTTGCTTTGCATCGTCCGCTTGGATCCTCTCGTAAACGTCCATACTGGAATGGTGTGTGCGGGTGTCATACTCCACCGGATCCTGAATGAATTGGAACCCTGGCAAACCGATCCCATCAAAGGACTGATGGTCGGTTCCACCCGTATTCGACGAAGTGATAGTGGTCGCGCCCATGTCCGCGAATGGAGCTAGCCAGCTGCGGAAAATCGGGCGTACCAATTCGTTCCCTTGCAGGTAAATTCCGCGGATTTTTCCTGTACCATTGTCGAGGTTGAAATACGAGGAGAACTTTTCATGTTCCGCCTTGAGCTCGAACGTTCCCCTTTGGCCGCCTCCTCCACCAAAACCGCCCCCACCTTTGCGACTACCAAAGTGGTCCGCAACATAGGCTTGGGAGCCAAGTAAACCTTGCTCCTCTCCGGTCCACAAAGCGATGCGAATCGTCCGCCTTGGAGTTGCTCCCACTGCTTTCAATATTCGGACTGCTTCCATTGCGACCCCGCAGCCGATCGCATTGTCGGTTGCTCCAGTACCTGCGTGCCACGAATCAAAGTGACCGCCCAACATGACCACTTCGTCCTTGAGATCCGTTCCTGGTATCTCGGCGATGATGTTGAAACTATTCAAGTCGCTATCGTGATATTTGGACTCAATGTCGATGGACAACTTGGGATGCGATCCTTTCTGAACCATTCGAACGATACGATTGTAATGCTCCGCGGCCATTACTAATTGTGGAATCACATCGGGTGGATCAGTCGCCCAGGGGCGAGGTCCTCGGCTAAATGGATTGCCACCTTCGCGACCTGCTGGATCGGCTCGACGCGGCATAGTAGCCGATTGAACGAAGACGGTTCCGCCATCTCCGCGGCCCGGTTCAATGACAACTGCGGCGCCTTCGTCGTATGCCAACTGCCACTTGTCCGCGACCATGAGCGTGCCACCTCTTCCTTCGTTGCGTGGAGGTTGAGTAACGATTGCTGGGGCTGCTGCCGCATCTCCAGCGGCCGGTGCGCCGGGCGCGGTTCGTCCTCCTCGACCACCACCGGGCCCGCCAGCGGCAGGTCCGCCGGCGCCAGGTCCACCAGCGCCAGGTCCACCAGCGCCAGGGCGTCGACGAGGTGTCGACGGATCTGCATTTGCAAGGCCCAAGAGTTCCGCATCGGTCTGTCGAGTGGCTGGCGGTTCAAAGAGAGCTTTGACTTCTCGCGGCGGGCTTATCAACACAATCGCGCGACCCAATTTGCCTCGGTACTTCTCAAGCTCTTCAGGTGTGGATGCGTCCAAATAGATTGGCTCGCTTCGAATCGTTTTTGTAGTGCTTGGTGTCCAGGCCTTAGGATGCGCGATGAGCGCCGTGTAATGCGGCTCTACCAAATTCACCGAACATGCCTCGAGAGTCCATCCGCGACCGAAGGGTCCCCAGCTCTCCAAATGCGAATCCTCAAGTCCCCATTCAGATAGTTTCTTTTTGGTCCATTCCCCTGCAACCTTGGTGAGAGGCGAGCCCGTCAGTCGGGGCCCATGCACATCCGTTAGATAGCTGATCGACTCCATTACCTGCGATCGCTGTAAACCTTCTTCTTTGATCTTGTCGACCATCGCGGTGTCAACTTTTTCGGCGGTGACTTGAGCCATCAAACTGGGGCTCATGGCCAACCCAATCAAGGCGGCCGCTTTGCATGTTCTCAACTTTTTGTGCATCATCTACTCGACTTCGTAAGGACAATCAAAAATGGACAACCGCAACTAGATCCGACCGAGGCCTTCGGATATTTTTGGCTAGAACATTATGCCTTGTCTCGATTCGAGATGCTACGAGGCTGAACGATAATATCGAGCTCGAATGAAATGACGCACCCGGAAGAACCCTGCCGGTGCGACCCAATCGCTGATCGGCGGCTAACGCCGTGCCGCTCAAGAATCGGGATTTGAGCGTTTGGTCAATCGCAGCCGAATGGGTCCCTTGAGTGTCTCAACCTTACGCTCGTCGATATCGACTACTTCTCCGTTTTGCGTGATCTCGATCAAACCGTCTCGAACCATGTCGGACGCCACTTCGCGTACAGCTTCCATCTGCTCTCGCCATTTCGAACCAAAGGTCCGACCTACATCTGTGGGGCATATGCTCTCACCCGGTTTCATCAGCAACAAAAAACGCAGGATCTCGTCCCGAATATCTTTGCTGCTGGGTTCCTCATGTTCGTTCCAGCGCGTCTTCATTTTCAATTGCTCTATTTCGAGTTGCGAATGGTATTATCTTTTTGCTTCCATGGCTGCATTGAGTCCTGTCCCCGATAGGAAAGAGACAGCTGCTCGCACCACGGACGAATCGCTCATCAAAAACGAGTGAATCACAGGAACGGCAACAATTTCCGCCATTCCGTCCAGCGATGCTTCCTCTATCGTAACCACTCCGTCACTCGGTCCATTCAACAATGGATTTTGCAACGCACCCTTGGAGATGTCACCGGCAACGATAGCGAACGGGCAAGGTGGGGTACCAAGTCCATCGCGGATCGAATCCCAGGAGGGCCCAAGTTGCATGCCTGCGTTACCGGTGATGGTTTCAAACAATCCCAATCGAGACAATTTCGCTGCAAACGAAGAACCTTGATTGGGGGGCCCTAGCATAACAACGCGGTTCAATCGCGGAAGTACTTTTTTAGGATCCCCATTCCGCTGCCACTCTCCGATAGCATGCCGGAACACGATGTTCCCCATGCTATGCCCGACCACGCTGATGCGAGGCTCGCCTGCTAAATTCTCAACCAATTCTCGAAGCGCAGCGGAATGCATTGAAATTGGATTGCGAGTACTGGCATAGGAAAAATAAACACAACTCCGTTTTCCCGTTTCCGCAGGGTTTCGCTTCTCCAATTCGCTATCGACTCGCGACAACTCCTTTTCAATGGGCTGCATGCTGCTCGAAGATCGCATTAGACCATGCAGCAACAGCACCACTTCGCTTGGGTTGGCCGCCGATGGATTCTCAGCGATAACTTGGTCGAGTTCAACTAGCATCGCTTTCTTCCCACCCCAAGCTTTTCGAGTCGAGTTCGGATCGAGCAAACGCCAATGATCGAGCGTGCTATTGTGTTGGATTCGCCATCCGTTCCACCATCGGTAGTCTGTCCAAAACTGCTTGCCACCCATAGTTGGCAACGGCAAATTCCACTGTTTGGCATCGTCTTTCATATCATCTTCCGATTTGCTCTCAGGTGAATCCACTTCGATCGGTAGTTTTGTGTCAGGGGCCCCGGACTTTGAAGCGATTTGAGCCGCATCCGTTTTTGGTGCACTCACCAGTCCCATACCCGCCAGCGCAATGGCCCCAACCCAATGGGTTTTTCTGATTGTATTGAACATAAACATCCAACGTTATCCTTCAGGTGGAATGTTTCGACCGTGTGGATCCAATGCAGATTGCCCTGTCTCCGCGTCCAGCTTGTCTCGCAATGATGAATTCGTAAAGTGCTCTAACGATTCGGCTTGAGCGTGTAGTCTCGCGTCGCTCGCGCTTACCTCTACCGACAGATACTGTTCCCACAACCGGTGCGATCGGATCAAGTTCTGTGCGATGCGATGCCCGCGGTCCGTTAACGCAACGGAGGCTTGGGGCGTAGTTACCAATCCCTCGCGAACCAGATCCGAAGCGACCGAATGAACCCGCTGCAGCGGTATTTTCAATTGATTTGCAATATCCATTGCGGGCAAATCGGCCTGGTTCGATCGTTTGTCGTCGGTTCCCGCCATTCTTTCAGAGTGACGGTAAAGCAAGGCCAAAATATCCTCCCCGATGATCTTTCTCGCAACGGAACGATGTTCGATCAGCCGAACCAGCACTCCCGCTTTTGGACTTGCAATGACCGCCAAGAGCAAAAACAAACCGCTTGCGACCGCCATCATCGCTGCGGAGTTTACCGATTTGAATCCAAATGCTACTGGCAGAAACCTTGCAAGCAGATGGCCAATAACTGCGGATGCGATACCGAGGATGGCGCTCAATAGCACCATCCTGCTTAAGCGTTTGCTTAGCAAAAACGCGGTCGATGCGGGTACAACTAACATGGCTACAACCAGAATATTCCCAACGGCCTCGAAACTCGCAATGCACGTAATCGCAACCAGCGAGGCCAATATGTAATGGAACCAAGTCGGCGAGATGCCTTGAGCTTGGGAGAGCAATGGGTCAAACGTCGAGATCTGCCATTGTTTGAAAAAGGCGATAACAAACAAAGCGTTAAGCAAACAAACCGTGCCTAGCGTCAAGACAACTTGCGGGATTGCCCCCAACGGTGTGTCCACCTTTCGCGAATCGAGAGTGATCATTTCGAGGCTGCCGTAAAGCACACACGATGGATCCAAATCGATCGAATCCCCAGCCCGCACGATCATGATCAGCCCGACCGCAAAAAGACTAGTAAACACAACACCTATCGCGGCGCTCTCCTCGACTTTACCATACCTTCTGATCAATTCTGTCAACCACACCGTCAACAAGCCCATACTGGCTGCACCGATCAAAACGACAACAGACCCGCGGGTTCCTGTGAAGAGAAATGCGGCAGCAATACCTGGCAAGACAGAGTGGCTGATCGCATCGCCCATCAAACTGAGTCGGCGCAGCACCAGGAAATTGCCAAGCAAAGCACTAGCCAAAGCGCACAATGAGCCAACAACGATGATCCAGCCATCGGTCTCCAAATCCATGAACTATCGAACCTTGCGTTGAAGCAATCTACAAGGCGAACGTTGGAGGGGACCAGTGCCCCGTCCGTTTGTTCATTTTCCGCTCGCCAAACAAGTACCCCTCCAAGGATACCTATTTGTTTTCCATTTGAGCAAGTTCATCGCCAAAATCGAGAGAAGGTTCGGATTCTGTCATAGGATCCGCAAGGACTTCAGCCCCTGGTTCAGCCTTTTTCTTGGGTGCTTTCTTGGGGCGTCCCATCATTGCAGCGGTGATCGTTGCCGCGACCAAACCGAGCATAAACAGAATCCAAACATAGGGGAGCAACGCGTACATGACGTCCTAACAAGACTAATTTTCGGGATGACAACGGTTTAACCCAGATGTCTAAGGGTAATTTGTACCCTGCGGATGCACAAGTTTTGCCCTGGTTTAAACCCAACTTTAAGTGAGAGCCGGGTTCTCTTTCGTAAGAACGCCGACAAAATCAGCGCCTCGTCACCTCACAATACCAGCGATTACCGGATTTTCCGAACCTGCGTAGGCTTGCGGATTGGAAGGATCCAGAGCGCTTGCTACCATGCTTAAGTCGCTGCCTAGTTCGCTGCGAAACTCATTGCTTACCGAAAACCTCTTAAAAACACTTAAAAACCAACCCCCAAGGACCCCTCCAATGGACGATGCCCCTGTTTCTGAACTCTATGAATTGAAGAATGCAATTCGCAAACAGGCCCACGAAAACCGTCGCGCTCAATTGGACAAGGATTCGGTCTCCGTAAAAATCGTCGACCGATTCATGGGGCTACCAGAATACCATGCAGCCAAAACTATCATGTTTTACGTGGATGTTCGGGACGAAGTGCGTACGAGGCAAGCGTTGCCGGCCGCCCTCGCTAGCGGCAAAAAGATCGTCGTTCCGTACTGCCTCGATGGCGAACTCGAGCTGTTTTGGTTGGAAAACATGGATGAATTGGAATTGGGTATGTACCGTATCCTCGAACCAAAGAACGATTTGCGGTCCGTCAAAACAAAACACTTCCAACCAGCCGATCTCGATCTGGTAATGGTGCCCGGTGTCGCTTTCGATCGCAATGGAGGTCGAACTGGGCACGGCAAAGGCTATTACGACAAACTCCTTCAGCATGCAAGACTCGACGCTCCTTTGATTGCGTTGTCTTTCGAATGCCAACTGTTTGAAAAGATCCCGGCCGAAAGCCACGACATTTACATGGACAAAATTGTCACCGAAGATGCAGTTTACCTCGGTAAAGGAAGATAACCTAACAAGCCCAACGACCAAAGTCACTCTAACTCACTTCCACTCCAACCGAATTGAATCCAATGGTTCGAACCGCAAGCACCATGCTACCACTCGGGACGCAAGCTCCTGCCTTTACGCTCACCAACATCGATGGCAAAATTATTTCGCTCTCCGACTTCGTCGGCAAAAAAGCGTTGGTCGTTATTTTTATGTGCAACCATTGCCCCTACGTAAAGCACGTTGCTCCTGAATTGGTTCGCGTTTCAATCGACTATTTTCCTAAGGGAGTTGGGTTCATCGGCATCAGCTCCAACGATGTGATTGCTCATCCAGAAGATGGACCGGATGGAATGAAAGCGGAGGCCGCGAAACAAGGCTACCAGTTCCCTTATCTTTTTGATAACGATCAATCGGTAGCGGTTGCTTACCATGCCGCCTGCACCCCGGACATTTTCGTCTTCGATGCATCGCATCGATTGGTCTATCGCGGCCAACTGGACGACTCTCGTCCTAAGACAGACAAGCCGCTTACAGGCAAAGATCTACGTATCGCCTTGGATAGTATCCTTGCAGGTCAACCGGTTGCAATCGAGCAACGGCCAAGCATCGGTTGCAATATCAAGTGGAAGCAAGGAGCTGAACCTGTCTACTTTAACCCGGCTGGCTCCGCATAGT
Organism: Pirellulales bacterium; assembly: GCA_038223525.1. Lineage (GTDB taxonomy): Bacteria > Planctomycetota > Planctomycetia > Pirellulales > Pirellulaceae > JBKCUI01. Next base: position 12,996 of record JBBRGW010000003.1, on the reverse strand, counting down.
GGCTGACCAAAACACCGACCGGTTCGACGGCTTGCGTATCGGATTGGGCATGGATTCGCATCGGATTGAAAAAGGCGGTCCCATGATTCTGGGTGGCGTTCGATTCGATGTGGAGATGCATTTCGTCGGCCATTCAGACGCGGATGTATTGCTACATGCGATCACGGATGCCCTTCTCAGCGCAGCGGGACTGCCCGACATTGGTCAATTATTTCCTAACACCTCCGAGGCGAATCGTGGCCGCGACTCTGCGAACATGCTCGCTATTGCAATGCAAGCGGTTCGCGATGCGGGCTGGCAAATCATCAATTTGGATTGCGTTGTCCAATTGGAACGACCGAAGTTGTCACCTCATAAAGAGTCCATGAAGCAGCGCGTCGCTGAAATCCTACACGTCCCAATCGATCGGATTTCAATCAAAGGAAAGACCGGTGAAGGAGTCGGCGAAATTGGCCGCGGTGAACTTTGCGAAGCGACTTGCGTTGTGCTTTTGTTGCGACCACAGAGCCCGTGAGCCCATCTCGCTTTTAGAGCTTAAGTAGGATGGGACCATCTGTCCCGTCCCGCGTCTAATTCCGCTCGGGGCAATGGCCCCAAGCTACAGCTCCGATTGGCCAGACGATGCCAAATAACGGCCCCAGCCGACAAACAAGAGGCTTGTTGCAAAGTAGCCGAAGGCAAGTTGCAGCATCGACATCATCATGTCCTTGGGAAGCACCCACGACTCGGCTATTCCCGGCAGCGCAATCGGAAGGAACAAGGCATTGTTCGACAGGGGAGAGTGAATCAACCCGAATAGTGTGAACACACCAGCCAATGCCGTAAAGAGAGCGGCCTGGTTCATCCGTCGATCGATGGCCATGGCTAGCAGAGAAGCCCACAGCAAACTGGTTAGGATAAATCCTTGCTTGAGGATATGAACAGTATGCAGATCCGAAAGGAGGTCTGGACGAATTTGGAATGACGATTGGACCGTCTTCAACGAATCCGCCCATTCTGGATTGCCCGAAGCACTGGCCGTTAGATTGTCAAACGCTTGCTGCAGGTCTGGGCGCAAAACTCCAGGCTTGTTCAGCGATTGTATGCCAAAGCCTCCGAGCAATTGGTCTGCATAGAGATAAGCCAAAAAGGCAAGCGCAGGAACACACGCGAGCACCAATGCTGGATAATGCCGTTTAGGAGTTGCCAAGAAACTTTGAGCAGAGATCTCCAGTCCAACAAAGATCAATATCGGATACACAGCTGCTTTCGGGATCAGTAAGTAGAAGTAGCTGAACCCTCCCAGGAGTCCAACTGCTCCCATGGTTAACGCGGTTCCAAGTACATAAGCAGCTCGCCCACCCATCGCTTTATAGGCAGGATGGCCAATGTAGGGAGTCGTCTGTATGATGCCACCAAAGAGCCCAGCAACAAACGTTGCAAACGCTTCAACTCCCAAAATCTGGCCCGTTGAATAGTCATCTCCGGCCGCGCTCGCAGACTCTGTGCAATCGATGCCACCCACGACCGTACACAATGCGAACGGTAATGCAACGGGCAGATAGTTGACGGCTGCCCCCATCTGATCCCACCATTCGAAACGGAGAGCAGCCATCCATTGTGTAGGTGGCAGACCTGGCGTTAACGAACTCAGTGGGGCTATCTCTTGTCCGGATACGAGCAATTGGATGTAGTGAATGACTCCACCGACAATAAGTGCAGCAAGCGTCCCAGGTATCTTGAATGGCAACGGAACTCGCCCCACCAAGCTCGTCAAGACGATAGCCAAAGAAACCAAACCGACGATGGGTTCGCGGAAAACGTCGACGAGCGGAACGAAACTAATAATGACCAGTGCTATCGATGTGAGCGAACCGAACAGCCCCGCTCTCGGGATCACTTTCCGAACCCACGAACCCGCAAAGGCGCAAACGGTTTTGAATAATCCTGCATATACCATGCAGCAGATTCCGATGTGCCAGGCATAGGTAGCTGCAGCTTCAGGAACTGCCCCCGATTTCAAGGCCGACGAGTATGACGCCCCTACAACAAAAATCGAGAGCCCGAATATACTGGGGGTATCAAGCCCCAACGGCATTGCAGTGATATCCTGCCGTCCTGTTTTTTGAGCGAGTCGAAGCGCCATAAAGAAGTAGAGCAAATCGCCTACGAGTACTCCGATGGCCGTCCCCGGGACCATGCGAGTTAGCACAAAGTCGGCTGGAATTCCGAACCCCCCAACCAGCAGGCCGACCATCAGTACCAAGCCCGCAATGTTGTCTAAAAGCAAACCGAAGTAGGCGTTAACGTCACCTGACGCGGCCCAGCGATATCTACGATTCATTCGCAAACTCCACTCGTGTAAAGGAAAACGGGAGGAGTGCAGAGCCTATCACCGCCGAAAATGCTGTCAATCAATTTTGAAGATTCGGTGAGCTCGGCCCGCCAACTCTTTGACTTGCAGTCGAAAAGTCGACTAGAATAGAGTTGATTGGTTTGAAAGAGTTGGCGTATTCCCTGCCACAAGCCAGTTGTTTTGCGCATTCGACTTACTTTTTCGTCGTCGCAGCATGGAATCGAGTTCAACGATGAAACCTCAGATAAACAGTACGGAGCAAGAAGTGGATTTTCTTGGACTTGCTACAAACCAGGTCGATCTCACCGACGAGGAGATCGTAAACACCTATTTGCAAACCAGAAACTCACAAGATTTTGCCCGCCTCGTCAATCGATACGAACGTGAGCTTTATACATTTCTGCGCAGGTTTTTGGCGGATGTGCAACAGGCGGAGGACGTCTTTCAAGCGACCTTCTTGAGTGTGCATTTAAGGATTGATCAGTTTGAGCCAGGCCGAAGGTTCCGCCCATGGCTCTACGCGATCGCAAGCAACAAAGCCATTGACTACATGCGTCGCAACCGACGCCATCAAGCCGCCAGCCTTGACGCAAAATTGTCCGGTGGCGATTCCGAAGATTCCATGATTAACCATCTACCTGGAGTCGTCCAAACGCCAGATGAAAAGGCGATGAGCAATGAGACCAGCGCGCGTGTTAGGGCTGCGGTCCAGGAACTCAATGAGCCAACACAGCAGTTGATTCAATTAGCGTTTTATCAAGGCATGAAGTATTCGGACATTGCTGACGTTTTGCAAATCCCGCTCGGCACAGTAAAAAGTCGAGTTTTTACCGCAATCCGTAAACTAAATCAGATTTGGATGCGTATGAACGATGCCTCCAACACCGGCAATTCATAATCGTTGAATCGACGGTTGGCTCTTTACACTGCTTCGCTTGCACAATTGACTAGGCTTTAATGAGTCGCAATTGCTCCATCTCCGACGAAACCCTATTAGGCTATTTGCTATTAGCATTGCCTGATGCGGAGCAGTGGCGCATCGAATGCCTTGAGAATACCGATCCAGAACTTCGGCAGCGCATTCAGGATTTGCGAGATTTATTAGAGCCGATGAGGGTCTCGTCGCGATCTGACGAGCCCCGCTCGGATTTAACAGAGTCGACGATGGCCTTTATCGAACAGGCGACGAGCGGTGAAAAGTCGGATCAAACGACATCGCCGATCGCGGGAACTTCAGAACTGAAAATGTCCCCGCCGATTTTCGAAAGCAGTCGCCCCACGCGTTTGGCATGGATTGATAGCCTCGTGACCTTGGCCGCCGGCATCGTCATCCTATCCATTTTGATACCCAGCGTTTGGAGTTCGCGTGAGACGGCACGGCGGCTTTCCTGTGCCAACAATTTGCGAGAACTTGGTCACGCTCTGAATTTGTTTGCCAGCAGCAATTCTGAGAATCGATTGCCCATCATCGAGGAGAGTGGACCACTTTCTTTCGCAGGTATATATGCGGTTCGGCTCAAGCAAATGGGCTTGCTCGATACTTCCAAGTGGATTTGGTGTTCGGCGGTTGATGGACTCGATGTCGGGAAAGAGATCCCTTCGGTCCAATCCTATTTGGCCGGAACACCTTGGCAGCAGCAGAGCTGGCGGTATCTAACAGGAGGCAGTTACTCCTATAATCTTGGGAACATGAGCAATGGCGAGTATTCGACGCCTTGCTTGAATGGCAAAAGTCAGTTTGCAGTACTCGGTGATTCGCTTTTGGTGAACAACAACTTTGACGAGAATACCAGACAGGTACATGGAACGAATTTAACAAACGTGTTGTACGAGGATGGACGAATTCAGTCGGTCTTCTGGCGCCAAAAGAATGCCGCGGTTATGTTAGACAACCCTTATCTCAATAGGGATATGCAACAAGCCGTAGGACGAGACTTAAACGATACGTGTCTCGGCCCGAGCTTTCAGAATCCCTTTAAACCGGTTGTGATAGAATAGGAATCTTTATGTCTGAACTGCCCGCCACACCGCATCCAGATCCTGCAGCAAGAAAAGAAGAGCTTCGACTGGCGATGAAGGCGTTTCGCAAAAGGCTCAAACTGACCAAGCTCGATGATGAATCTCGCATAGGGCATGGCCCCATGTCGGGTGGAGGCAAGTCTGGAGTAGTTGCAATCACACCTCCGAACCAATTCAGCAGAGATGTTTGGGAAGAACTCACCGAACAAGGAAAGCTCAAGCGAGCAGGAAAAGGGATCTACGAACTAATTGATCCATGATTGATCTATGATCAAGCAATAATTTTAAAGTCTCTCGGCTTTCTTGTCTTGATCGCAGTTTGGCACAGAGCGAAACAGACGTTCGCAAATGGAGTATACTCCAACTCCGCAAGTTACCCAGTGGTAGTCAAGTGGTGTAATCGTTGGTTAAACGTGATAATATACGATTCCTCCCACCGTGTTTGCCCGATAGGTATACCGTGTTTGCTCGATAGGTATTCAGTTCCAATGAAAGATTCCGATGTCGATTCCTCGCAATCCAACGTTCGCATGGCTTGGATTGTGGTTGCGTTGTTGGTCCCTGTGGCTCTGCTGAATTATCTGGATCGACAGATGCTAGCGGCCATGAAAAGTTCGATGATGGGTGATATACCCGACATCGCAACCAAGGCGAATTGGGGAATTGTGCTCGGTTGTTTCAAATGGGTTTACGCTAGCTTGAGTCCTGTAGGAGGCTATGTTGCGGATCGAACCAGTCGCAGGCATGTTATCGCAGCAAGCCTTTTTGTGTGGTCCGCCGTCACGCTAGCGACCGGCTATGTCACCACGTTTCCGCAGTTAGTAGTAACGCGAGCGTTAATGGGGATCAGCGAAGCGTTTTACATCCCCGCCGCCTTGTCCATGATCTCAGAATTTCACGCGAGCCAAACGCGATCGAGGGCCGTTGGCTTACATCAAATGGGGATCTATCTGGGGATCATTTTGGGTGGCTTCGCAGGATACGTCGCCGATGAGCCTTCGTTGGGTTGGCGTTGGGCATTCGGTGCTTGTGGGCTGGTAGGAGTCGTCTACGCGATTCCGCTGTTTGCTTTGCTTCGAAATCCCGTTTGCACTTCCGAAAAGACTAGGCAACTGTCATTCCGCGAGTCGGGTGAGGAGTTGCTGACCAATAGGAATTTCTTGCTCTTGGTGGTGTATTTCACGTTGCCTGCGATGGCCGGTTGGGTCGTCAAAGATTGGATGCCGGATATTCTCAAAGAGCAGTTCGGATTAGGGCAAGGGAAAGCGGGAATGTCCGCAGTGCTTTATGTTCAAGTAGCATCGTTAGTTGGCGTGTTGCTTGGCGGTTGGTTGGCGGATCGATGGATGAACCGAACGACGCGTGGACGAATCTTGGTGAGCGCTGTCGGCATGAGTTTCTTCTTGCCGTCGCTGTTCGGAATCGGGAACGCCCAAACACTCGGTGTTGCGATCGGGTTTTTGATTCTGTTTGGAATCGGCTGGGGGTTCTTTGATTGCAACAACATGCCAATCCTGTGCCAGATTGTTCGTCCCGAATTGCGAGCTACCGGCTATGGCATCATGAACTTCGTGAGCATAGGCTGCGGCGGCTTTGCCGATTTCGGCTTCGGAGCTTTGCGAGACAGAAACGTGCCATTGAACTTGATCTTCGGCGTCTTCGCGGGCACGGCGTTGCTTTCGATCTTCGTCGTAATGCGCATTCGCCCAAACGAAAAAGCGACATAATAATCGCATCGGTAGTGCGACCAATGTTTAACCCGCGCAGCGGCGGGGTGCAGTCTGGCTCACGGGCGCAGTCTGGCTCACGCGTTCGAGGCTTGAGGGCGTTGAACGGTTAAACATTAGAGCGAAGTCGCACCCGGCAGGTGCGACCTACGGTGCGACGTTGTATTGTTTAGGAACATTTCCTTTTACTCTTTTGGATGCACCGCAATGACCCTGTTGGAACCTACCCGCCGTTCGTTTTTGAAAAACGCGGCCATGGTCGCAAGTACGACTTCCCTCGGAACCAATCTGCTTGGGGCTCGAACTGGCACAGAAAGCGGGCCGCTTATCGCATACGTCGGCACCTTTAGCTCTCCTCTCAGAGACATGCTACCAACTCAAGTGGATTTGCCCCCAGGTAATGGTCGAGGTATCCACCTTTTTCGTGTGAATCGCGAAACAGGCGCGATGACGGCAGATGGCATTCACGAAATGGGGACTAGTCCGAGCTGCTTGGTATTGAACGAATCTGGGGATCGGCTTTACTCGGCCAACGAGACAGACCGTGTCGGTGAGACTAAGGAAGGGACCATCAGCGCGTTCTCGATCAATAGAAACAATGGTAGCTTAACACTGCTCAACACCGTGCCATCGGGTGGTGCAGGTCCAACGTATGTCAGCATCCACCCGTCGGGCAAGTACTTGCTGGTTGCCAACTACTTTGGCGGTTCGATTTCCGTGTTGCCAATTCAACAAGAAGGCAAACTGGGAACTGCTGTGGATATCAAACAAGATGCAGGTAAACTTGGTCCCACCAAAGCCGCCAATGCACCAGAGGGCAGCTTTGCATTCAGCGGCCACGATCGGACGCATGCACATATGATCCAGTCTGATCCGTCCGGACGATTTGTTTTGCACGTCGACTTGGGTTTGGATCAAATATTCGTTTGGAAGTTTGATGATAAGACTGGGAAGTTAACCCCAAACGAGCCACCGGGTGTAGCGCTCCCACCTGGTGATGGTCCACGTCATTTTCATTTCCATCCCAATGGTCGCTGGTTCTATTCGATTCAAGAAGAGGGTTCGACCGTTGCGTTTTTTGATTACGATGGCAACGTCGGTAAGTTGACACCCAAGCAAACGATCTCTTCGCTGCCCCCAGGTTTTGTTGGTAGCAACTTCTGCTCGGAGATTTTGGTCTCCGCCGATGGCAAGCACGTGTACGCTGGCAACCGATTGCATGACAGCATCGGAATTTTTTCCATTGGCGAGAACGGTGAACTGCGATTTGTTAACGAGGAATGGACTCGGGGAAATTATCCTCGAAGTTTTGATTTCGATCCAACCGGTACTTTTCTCTATTGCTGCAATCAAAGAGGAGACAACGTGGCAGTTTTTGGAGTCAATCGCGAAACGGGCGCATTGAAGTTCACGGGGCATTATGCACAGGTCGGAAACCCATCGATCATTGTGTTTTTAGACTTGGTAAATTAATGGTTATCCGTTTGAGCCCTCTATCCCCTCACTTGGAAGTTAGGCTCATCCTGCGCGGGGTGAACATTTGGGGCCGTTTGTCGGCTGTGAAGTCTCTTTGTGACGTCTCTTTGGTTTTTTTTATTTTCAAGTCCGCAGGTAGACGATGAGTAAACCGAGGATAAATACTCATCATTTTTTACGGTGTGGCCCATTATGGTTTTGATCCGAGAGTACTTCCCTTCCGATGCGCTCAAACTGATCAACAGGTCGGAATCCATGGTCGTTCGAGCGGGTGTGAGAAGCACGACAGTGAAGGCCGGAGTCAAAGACAAGTTTGGCGCACACTCGGTTGGTCGCCACCTGTTAAAAGGGGCACCGGGATCCCTCGGGGGTGGTGTGCCATTCAATCAGTTCAAAGATCGGTTCCTCAACAGTCCTGGAAATCTGAGTTCCGCATGGGCAGGCAAGGGAGACATGGCCATCTCGCTTTGCGAACTGCTGAATTCAACGATTGGGCAATTTGCGCTCGGAAAGATGGAAGCAGGGGTCGGCCGGGTTGTAGTTCATTACCACAATGAAGGGAGTCTTGCAGGACTCTTTAGCGGCCTTGCGGGTTCCATGCAGTTTCATGAAAGCCGAGTCAACAAAACCAGTGTCGGGGCAAAATCCTCTCAGAAAACAAGCAGTGTAACCACCAGTAAAATTGTAGCCGTGGTGGCCGTGCTAGATCGATTCGGCTCGTCGCTTCATCTGCAAACTTTATTTCCGAGTAGCGATGGATCGAGAAGCAATGCAAGTTGGCTGGTCGGTAATGTGAATGTATACGCAGAGTTGACGCTCTCCGGCCGCATTCACTCTCAATTGACACCTGTTGCCTAGTCGTCCACACTTGGTTGATTACGGTTTTTCGGCCAACAGTTCGTCGACTACTTTCTCGATTGTTTTGTCTACTGTTGCTCCCTGCCAATTAAGCTCCCCTTGATGCCAGAACCGAATGTATCCGTTCTTGTCGATGACGTACACAGTTGGCCACATGGTGTTGGACCAAGCGTCCCAATTTTTGCTCGCGACATCGATGAGTACAGGAAATTTGAACCCTTTGTCCTTGGCCGCACCTTGTACCAGTTTAACATCTCTTTCGGCGGAGGTCTCGGGGGTTTGGATTCCGATCACTTGGACTCCACGATCGGCCAACTGTTCATGCCAACGATTGTAATGGCCGAAGTTGGCAACGCAGTTGTGACACTGAAATGCGTAGAAATGCAGCAACACTACTTTGCCGCGATTGCTGGCTAGTTTGGTCGCAGCACCACCTGCCCAATGACCACTTTCTATGAGCTCGGGAGCAAGCGGGTACACTCGAGTTAGTTTCATCGTATCAAAGGAGGCGCCCATCAATTTACTGAAGGCAACTCGTTGAGCGGTCGTCAACGTCTCTGCTATCCCTTTCGCTTCGGCCTCTTTGACGGAAGCCGCTTCATCTACGAGTTTCTGATCATGAGTCGTTGCTTTTTGAAGCTTCTTTCCAATGCGATCGGTTGCTGAATAGAGCTCGCTCAGACGGGTCGTTTGCGCCTTAGTCAGACTGATCGCTTTGATCACGTCGGGTCTAGCAAAGATGCGTGTGCCCTGCGATTGCAGTTCGATCTGTTTCAACCGTTGCAATTTTTCTGGAGCGACGAACTGGTTCAGCATATCGACAAGAAGCTTTTCTTGTTCCGAGATGATTTTGCGTTGCTCTTCTTCGGGGCGAACTCTCGATCGCCACCATGGACCATCGATCTTGGCCAACTCACGCAAAAACGTGGCTAACAATTCCCCTTCCAGTTGCAATTCCTTTTGAACCTCAGGAGTATGAACCAACTTGAGCAAATTTTGGGGGACGGCAGTCAATTCGGCAGAAATAATTTCGAAAGGGACTGGGTCGGCAATGCGAGCCTCGGCCACGTTCGTAAACGATGCCGAAACAGCAACGACGACAGCAGCAAAGCGTTTAAGCGGATGGAAATTCCGAAACATGAAACAATCCTTCTTGAGTATGCAAAATAAGCGACATTGAGGCGGCGAGGGAAAGAGCAAATTGCGTTCCGCCAAAAAACGAGTGATGTCCAGGTAAATCTACGACTTGGCGAGAGGCGAGTTGCAAATTGCTTTGTTTTTCGCTGTTGGCTGTACGATTATGCACCGCGCGCAGCAAATTGTTAACCGTTCACGCATTTGCAGCATTGATGTTCTAAAGCGAAGTGGACGAGGCTACGAGGCCAGGCGCTTCAGGACTCGTGGCCTTGTCCACTATGTTCGAATTCCTCGGTTTCGACAGCATAGAGCGAAAAACCGTGCGCGGTCACGCAAATTGTATCTGCGGTTTTCCCAGAGTGTTTCCACACGGTTTAGACTCGCAATTGCTCAACTTCTTACCCCACTCTTTCTGTTTTCCGAAAGAACGGTGCAGAAAGGTAGCAATCGCTATACCTTGTATCCACTCTAGAGCAACATCCCAAGATAGAACCCTTGCTCTAAGCTGCGGATCTCTGCTGTGGCGACGGGGATGACGACCGATGCATTAAAGAAAATTCGCCCCACTACGTGGCCCAAACCAAGAGGAATAAAAACCTCCAACTTGGTACTGCATAGACTGAGTCGTAAGAATCGATTTGTTATTCCTTCTTTTCAAATCGATAAATAAATTCCCCTTTGGAACTATCTTTCATGTAGTAGATCTCACCATTCTGATCTTCGCCAAACGCGACAACGGGGATTCCCTTTTCGAGCACTTGTTCGTTCCGAACCGCCTTGCCCGTTGTTGGATCGTAGGTCAGTGCCCACACACTTCCCGTTACGTAGTCGGCGTAGATGTACTTGCCCGTGAGTTCAGGAATGCGACCGGAGTTGTAGACGCGACCGCCCGTTATGGATTTACCCGCTGTGTGATCGTACTCCCAGACTGGTTCGATGGGAGTGCCGACGCCAACAACCGTTGGTCGGTTACCGAACGAATGCGTTCCTTCTCGGTTGCTCCAACCGTAGTTTCCACCCTTGGTAATAACATTGACCTCTTCAAACAATTCCTGACCTACGTCACCGCACCACAATCGACCTGATTTCTTGTCGAAACTAATTCGCCAAGGGTTGCGCAGACCGTGCGCATAGATCTCAGGGCGAATACCCTTTTTCCCGAGGAAGGGGTTGTCCGCTGGGATTCCATAGGGCAAGCCATTCGATTTAGAATCGACATCGATTCGAATGATGGAGCCGAGTAGTTGACTGAGGTCTTGTCCGGTCGCGTTCGGGTCATTGCGAGATCCGCCGTCGCCGAAACCAGCGTACAAGAATCCGTCGGGGCCAAATTCGATGGATCCACCATTGTGGTTTTGAAAAGGTTGATCAACATCGAGCAGGATCTCTTCCGAGTCCGGATTCGCTTTGTTTGGATTGTCCTTGGACATGCGAAAGCGAGAGATGACAGAGTGATTGTTTTCACGTTTGGTGTAATAAACAAACAGTTCCCCATTGTCCTTAAATTTGGGATGCAACGCTAATCCAAGTAGCCCTTGTTCGTTTGCACCTGAATCGAACCATCGATTCACCTTTTTCGAAATATCGAGCAACAAGTTGGACTGTTCGACGTCAGGACGATTCTCAAAAGTGAATATCCAGCCGCGCTGATCGATAGCGAAGAGGCGATTAGAATCACCTTTGGCGTATGTCAGTTCGAGCACTCGGAGAGGTTTGTTAGCATTGCCGTCTTCATCCATAACATCCCAACCTTGCCACTTTAGTTTTGGGAAGGCCAGCTTGCTGGTCGTCGGCAGGACAGCATCGATAGGTTGAGTGACAGGGGCGTCCGGGGAGGCGGGCAATTCGCGGATCTTGATATTTCTGAAGGAAACAAGATTTCCGTGATCTTGCAAACAGATATAGCCCTCGCCTGCAGCACCGAAGCCTGGAAAGGCTGCGAACTTGCTCTTTTCTACGAGATCTTTCCATTGCTTATCTCCCAATTTGAAACGATAGTACTGGCAACCGTTCATTGAGACTTCGCATTGGTTCGGCGAGATTCTTAAGAAGAGCTCATTCCATTGACCTGCCGGTCGTGTAGAGTCGGTAATGCCGGCCTCCTTGACCCAGGGGGGAGCAGAAGGCTTGTACATTTGATAAAGCCAACCCGACAATTGCGGATCATGACCGCCTGCATTGTCTTGGATTTGGATTTCAGGTCCGCTTTGCCAAGGGTTGGGATTATCTTCGGTGACGTGAAACATCAAACCGCTGTTTCCACCCTCGGATATTTTGTACTCGAGCATAAGTTCAAAGTACTTGTACTTTTGCTTGGTGATCAAGTCACCGGCATCCTTTCCGGCGCGGCTCAATTCGCCGTTGTTGACTTTCCAGCCGTCGGAAACCGTTTCCTTCTTGTAGTTGCGCCAGCCTTCAACCGATTTGCCATCGAATAGTAATTTCCAACCGCTGAGTGTTTCGGGTCGAGTTAATGTGTTGGAATTGGTTTCGCCAAACGAAGAGGGGAGCGAAACGGCACAACTACTGAGGGCTGCAAGCAACCCAAAGAGCTTGCGCGACTTTGCAAAAAACATGAGAGAATTCCCGATAAATGGAAAATGGAAATAAGCTGCATAAAAACGCGTGTCACGATCCTAAACTGTAGCCGCATCCCGGTCAATCACGGAAAAATCATAGAACTTGTTTTGATCGGACGCTAAAACATCTCTACACTTTTGTTCCTCTCTGCTAGGTGTTGCGGTCCTGAGATATAAAAATCACTATTAACACACAACGATTTAGCGAACACAAGTTTAGTGACCCCAGCGTTTTTATGCTCTGCAAACCAACGACTCATCATCGCAAGTTCTGAACCAGAAACAGGTGCAGCCACAGGTGGTTGGAACGTGCCAGGCACCAAAGGTCCAGTAGCAATCCAAATTCGGATCGTCCGCTAATCTACCAAACAAACCAACACAAACCAAAAGCTGCAGTTCGATTCGCATTCATCCGCGTGATTCGCGGGCAGACTTTTTGCGGTTTCGCATCTGTCTCGTTCGTTCGCCACGGCGGAGACTGCTAGCGAGCATCAAAAATATTTCGCAACTCATTCATGCGGCTTTTGAGCTGTTCAACGGACATGCAACGCAATTGCGATTCCAAAGTCGGTATCGAATTGCAAAGTGATTCCAGCAATTGGATTTGACCAACCAGCTTGCCTTGATCTAATCCCTGTTCGCGACCCTGCTCAAGGCCCTGTTCGCGACCTAGATCTAACCCCTCCTCGCGACCTTTTTCGCGACCTTGTTCGCGACCAATCGCGATAAGGTCTTGGCCCGATTTCGTACTCCGGATATCAGGTAACTTGCCTAGCAACATTTCTTCGATCTCCTTGGCGCCCTTGAATGGCAATCGCTGCATTAGCCAGCTTATAAACACTTCCTGCAACCCAGCCACGGATGC
>JBBRGW010000002.1:0-30069 GCA_038223525.1 Pirellulales bacterium | reverse complement strand
TGAAAACAAAGCTCCCATCGCGAGAGGGCCTCTGAAGAACTCGGGCGGTTACACATTGAATCCGATTCCCCGAGAAAAGCGTATATCTACAGGTGGGATGCTGTATTACAATTGCGTCCAAACTTCGTTCGGCGTTTACTTTGTTATTGGACTGGCCCTTGAGCACGCAAAACAACCCACAATTGTCGCTGAAGGACAGGGATCTCAAAAAAGAGAATTCTGCCTCTTTAGACGCCCGTGTCCGATCCTTAAAGATCGCAAAAGAAGACAGGCTTGACAATCAGAAGCCAACTGGCCGCTTCCCCTGGATACTATCCATGCTATTGGCCGGCGCTTTGATATGGTTGGCTTACCGCGACGACAAACTCATGGCCTCGCTGGGTTTCTCAAGGCCGGTCGACGATATTTCGACCAGTCAACCGAGCAGTTCGCCAAACGCTTCGACTACATCGGGCTCCCCGACGACTAAAACAATTCCCAAAACAACGTCTTCATCTGCGTCCACGTCGACATCTTCATCGATGGATGGGGTCGCAACCAAACAAGGTGCGCCGAATCCAATCGCGCTGGAATCACGTGGTTATGTGATTGCCAAGCATCAAGTGCTGGTCAGTCCACAAGTCAGCGGTCGCGTCATCAGCCTCAACATCGAAGAAGGACGCCGCGTCACCAAAGGAGATGTTCTCGCCGAAGTCGAAAGAACCGAGTACCAAGCGGATGCTGAGCAGATGCGAGGCGTATTGATGCGAAACAAAGCCGAACTCGCCGAATTGGAGACCGGAGCCAGGCCTCAAGAGATCGCGGGTGCGATCGCAGATCTTCAAGAGCAAGAAGAAGTCATCTCGCAATTGGAGTCGCAGTATAAAAGGCTCAAGGAAGCCCTCAAAACAAATTCCGTCTCGATCACGGAATTCGAACAATCGCAAAGCAGTTTCTTGAGCACACGCAAGCGTGTCGAAAAACTACGACAATCTCTCGACATGATGAAAGAAGGGCCACGCAAGGAGCGGATCTCGATGGCCCAAGCCGCAGTCATTCAAGCGGAAGCGAATTTGGCCAAATCGCTTTGGCGATTGGAGAACTGCACGCTGCGAGCTCCGATTTCCGGTACGATCTTGAAGAAGAATGCAGAGGAGGGAAACTTGGTCAATCCCGTTGCCTTCAGCGGCTCGACCAGCGTTTGCGATATCGCGGATTTGTCCGATCTCGAAATAGACTTAAATATCCAAGAGCGAGATGTGTCGAAGGTTTTTGTAAATCAAGAATGCGAAGTTCGATCGGAAGCGTTCCCGAAACGGGTTTACAAAGGTACAGTGTCACGACTTATGCCTATCGCGGATCGAGCCAAAGGAGCAATCCCCGTCCGTGTCGCGGTCCGCGTACCTGAGGAAGAAGAAGGGATTTATCTCAAGCCGGAAATGAGCGCTATCGTCGTTTTCTTTTCTGCACCTCCGCAAATTGCCCCCGAATAAGCCCACCCTTTCGTCGCAACCCGCTTATCGTAGAAGCGATAGATTTCACACTCACTAGCAAGGTGTCCTCGAGTGACCGACCAGCCTATTGTTCGAGTATCAAACGTCTCGCGTTACTTTAAGCGAGGGGCGGAACGAGTCAATGTTCTCAATAATTTGGACCTCAACGTTCCCGAAGGTCAATTTCTTGCTCTCATGGGACCCAGCGGTTCCGGCAAAACCACGCTGCTCAATCTCATCGCTGGTCTAGATACACCCAGCGAAGGAGAGATCTGGGTCGGTGACCGTTGTGTCTCCAAGATGAATGAAGCTCAATTGGCTCGATGGCGAAACGAGCACGTCGGGTTCGTCTTTCAGTTTTACCATTTGTTGCCTGTTCTCTCGGCATTTGAAAACGTCGAGCTTCCGCTTCTGCTGTTGCCTCTGAGCGCCAAGAAAAGACGCGAGCAAGTGATGACCGCCTTGGAACTCGTAGGGCTCAACGATCGCAACTCGCACCTACCCAGCCAGCTTTCCGGTGGGCAACAACAGCGGGTAGGTATCGCAAGAGCGATTGTTACCGATCCGACATTGATCGTAGCAGACGAACCGACGGGGGACTTGGATGCCAAATCGGCGCATGAGATTTTGGATTTGCTCAACGTGCTACAACGTTCGCTAAACAAAACCATTTTGATGGTAACACACGATCTTCGAGCCGCTCGTCGCGCGGATCGCATCCAGCACCTCGACAAAGGTCGATTGGTGGATCAACCTGACGAAGAACTCTACGAAGCGGGTTAGGAGCCCAAGCACATGAAATTCTTAATGTT
Source organism: Pirellulales bacterium (assembly GCA_038223525.1). Lineage (GTDB taxonomy): Bacteria > Planctomycetota > Planctomycetia > Pirellulales > Pirellulaceae > JBKCUI01. The sequence continues at coordinate 27,785 of JBBRGW010000002.1, read as the reverse complement.
GATCTTCAAGAATCTGCGGCGCAACTTGCTTCGGTCGATGCTGACTAGTGCAGGCGTCATGGTTCTGGTATTCGTGATCACGCTGATTTGGTCTATTCTAGGCTTTCTGGATATTGCGACTTCGGAAAAGACGAGCAATTTCAAAGGGATCGTGACCGAAAAATGGAGTATCCCAAGCCAGATGCCTTTTTCCTACGCATCGACGCTTGAGAACGGTGCGGCGCGCGAAGAGTCAGATATCAAACCGATCGATTCGATGACGTGGCAGTTCTTTATTGGTTCTACTGAAAAAGGGAAAGGGTTTAGCCTCAGCACCTTTGTCTTTGCCTTTTGCATGGAGCCCAGGAAGCTTCTTACGATGATGGACGAACTGGATTCTTTATCAGGGGCACCGAAAGCGGAATTGGAAAAAGCCGTCGAAGCTATGGAGCAAAATCGGCAAGGGATCATCATCGGACAGAAACGGCTCGCGGCACTGGAGAAGAAGGTCGGTGACCGAATCAAGATCTACGGCGTCAACTACCGCGATCTGGAACTCGAATGCGAAATCGTCGGCACTTTTCCATCGGGTCGATATGACAACAACTCGTGCATCAACCGTGACTACTTGAACGCGTCGATGGATGCGTACAAAGTGAACAAGGGGAAGCCGCATCCGCTGGCGAACAAAACGATGAACCTGGTTTGGGTCAAAGTCCCAAATAAAGATTCGTTCACAAAAGTGAGCGGCCAAATCGACAATTCTCCGATGTTTGCTACCCCGCCGGTCAAGATCGAAACGGCTTCTTCGGGCGTCGCCAATTTCTTGGCCGCGTACAAAGACTTGTTAACGATCCTTCGATGGGTCCTCGCCCCTTCGATCATCGCTACGTTGGCAGTGGTGATCTCCAATGCGATTAGCATCAGTGTCCGGGAACGACGCAAGGAAATGGCGGTGCTCAAAGTGATAGGGTTTCAGCCCAATCAGATCATGTTTTTGGTCTTGGGTGAAGCGATCCTGCTAGGGGTAGTCGCTGGTTCGATCAGCTCGATCGGAACCTACTTTTTTGTCAATCGCGTGATGGGAGGCATCCCGTTTCCAATTGCGTTCTTTTCCAGCTTTCCCGTGCTGGATGGCGCGCTTTGGTGGGGGGCAGCCATCGGTTTTGTCACCTCTTTCGCTGGTAGCATTCTGCCAGCCCTTTCCACGCGATCGATCAAAGTCGTCGATGTGTTTTCCAAGGTTGCATAGCTCCTGCTCCTCCAAACTTTCTCGAGATTAGTAAAGAACTACGATGCCTCCAAAAACGGCGACCGAAGAGTCGGGATTCAAACAATGGATGTTCGCGGTTTGGGAGTTCATGAGCTTCGAAAATGCATGGATGCTTCTGCCGCTTTGTTTCGCCTTCTTTGCGTTGATGCTCGCAATCGTTTACCTGGCGAGAATTCCAATCGGCTACAACGTTCGCAATTTGATAGTGCGTTATCGAACGACGCTGTTGACCGCGGTGGCGTTCACCATGGTCATCGGCGTTTTGACTTTTTTGATGGGCTTCATAAACGGTTTGCGGATCCTAACTCAATCGAGCGGCAACCCCGAGAACGTGATCGTATTGTCTCAAGGAGCGACCGACGAAGCGGTCAGCAATATGCCTTTTGAAAACATGGCGGACATCGCACAACAAGAAGGGGTGGCTCGATTCAATGACGAACCGCTTTGCAGCCGCGAAGCGTATCTAGTTCTTAGCCTGCCAATCGCGGAGCCCAAACCCAATAGCCCGACTCGAAGGCTACTGCAATTGCGTGGTCTTTACGATCCGGTTGCTTCTGCCAAAGTGCATGGCTTTGAGTTATTACCCGGCGGCGCTTGGTTCTCGGAAGCAGGCGTTCGCCCTTCGCAAGATCCGAGCAAGCAAGCGATCTTGGAAGTGGTGCTTGGTGAAGGCATCGCACAGGGGCTTGGATCGGACCGCTCGGAAGTGGCACGCAAAGCGGCCAAGAATCCAGACAGTCTTGCCGTTGGTGACACGATCCAATTGGATACTCGCGAACTGTTGGTGACCGGAATCATGAAGACCGAAGGGACTACGTTTGATTCCGAGGTATGGGCCAAGCAAAGTGTCATCGGACCATTGCTCGGTAAGAACAATTACACCACGCTAGTCTTGAAAGCTACGAGTAAAGAGACTGCACAGGAGTTGGAAAATTTCTTCAGCGGCAAAGATCCACGGAAAGCCTATGAGAAATCCCAAGTCAATGCGCAGACCGAAACCAACTATTTCAAGGCGCTCGGCCAAACCAATTTGCAACTGCTGATTGGAACGATGGTGGTCGCAGCCGTTATGGGGTTCGGCGGTGTCATGGGGGTCATGAACACTATGTTTGCAGCTATCAGCCAGCGGGTTCGAGACATCGGCATGTTGCGATTGCTCGGATTCAGCCGGTGGCGAATTCTGGTCAGCTTCCTTGTCGAATCGCTACTGATCGCTTTGCTCGGTGGACTTCTTGGTTGTTTGATCGGCTACTTATTTAATGGGTTTCGAGTGACCAGCATTGTCAGTGGCGGCAACGGTCCGGGCGGGAAAGCGGTCGTGTTTCGAGTTTTAGTGGATTGGGGAGTTATCGGGATTGGATTGAGTTTGAGTATGATGATGGGCTTCCTGGGTGGACTTATTCCTGCTCTCTCGGCGATGCGATTCAAGCCGCTCGAATCGTTGCGCGGGTAACGCTCGCTCGGTTGCAACTTCGTGACGACTAAGATCTAGGTTCTGCAACAGATCCACTACCGTTCCCATCGCTCCTCGCCCCGCCAAAACAAAGTGGCTGGGTACAAGGAGCGTATGCAACCACGCCAAAAGAACTCATCGACTCAACCGATCATCACATTTTCTTTAAGTAGTTAATGCTCTGCTTGATGCTCGCGAGTGGATCGGGAGATTGGTCCTGTTCAACGTGGCAATGTTCCACTCCCGCAGCCTTGGCAGCGACCAGAATGGGTTCCATTGGAATGATGCCATCGCCTAGCTCCTGGAAAGCATCCTTGGGCACGCCGGTAGAGTAGGTCGGCATCTTTAAACCCTCTTTGAGATCCTTCAAATGAACTTGGGTAACCCGACCCTTTAGTTTGTTGATGAGTGTTACCGGATCGAGCCCCGCAGCTTTGACCCAGAACACATCGACTTCGAATTTCATATCGGAGGAGAACTCCTGCATGAAGATATCGAAGCCGCACTTGCCACCTTCCCTCGGCTCGAATTCAAAATTATGGTTGTGGTAGGCGAGTTGGACGCCTGCCTTCTTGGCCATGGTTGCGGCTTTGTTTGCATTGGCTGCAATCTTCTTGTATTGGTCCAGCGTTGCACGTTCGTTGTCTTGCAGATAGGGAATGACGAGATGTTTTAAGCCAACCTTTTCCGCTTTCTCAAGGATCTTTGCGAAGTCGGACATCGAATCGTCCTTTGGGTTAACGACGGACGCCCACTCGAAGTGGGACGAGTTGACAGCAAGTCCCGAACTTTTGGCGGCTTCGATCATCGCGTCCGCGTTGGGGAAGCCGTAGAGTTCAACTTGCTTGTAGCCGTCGGCTGCGACCTGTTTGATGGTGGCCGGCGTGTCCTTGCCGATTTCGTTGCGCAAGGTGTAGAGTTGAATGCCGATGTTCTTGCGGTAGGCGTCCTCGGCTTCGAATGCAGCCAACAAGCGGCTGGTTTGGCTAGCGGCGATGGTGGCAGCGATTGTGGATTGAACAAAGGCTCTACGTTTCATGAGAGGTCTCCAAAGATTCTGTGTCGTTCTTACTTGAGGTACGGTCGATGTTGCCGTCGGAATTAGTATACCACCGCTATTTCCAAGCATCGAGCCAATGTCTGGCCAAATCGTTTCGAGCGGCGTGAATGTCTCGTTGAACCTCCCGATCATCGTTTCCGATTCGGCGACTTTCAGCTAGAATAGGGGACTACTCTTCACACTTCAATGGAGCGATGATCAATTCCTAAGGCAGCCTACATTCATGTTCCATTCTGCCACGCTCGCTGTCCCTACTGCAGCTTTACCGTTGTCGCAAATCGACTGGATTGGGTGGATCGCTATGTCGACGCAATTTCTCGAGAATTCGCTTCACTGGGTCACTCGCATCCGGTAAATACCATCTTTATCGGAGGGGGAACTCCAACGCTACTCCCGCGAGCATCCATGTTGCGATTGCTCACGGCGATCCGAACCTGGCTCCCGCTCGCGGAGGATGGCGAATGGAGTATCGAAGCCAACCCGCAAGACGTCAGCCACGATTTATGCAAACTGCTTCGAGATCATGGACTCAACCGAATCAGTTTAGGGGGGCAATCTTTCGACAATGCCAAATTGAAAACACTGGGACGCGATCACACAGGCGACCAACTTGCAATCGCCATCGACATCGCATCTGAATGGTTCGATCGAGTCTCGGTGGACTTGATTTTTGGCGTACCGGGCGAAGATATGCAAATCTGGAAATCGGACTTGCAATCGGTTACGTCCCGCTCTTTGAGTCATGTCTCAACCTATGGACTGACCTACGAAAAAGGGGCCCGCTATTGGAGCCAACTTCAAAAAGGGGAGATCGTCGCGGTTGCCGAAGAGATGGAATTGGCGATGTATCACGATGCGATCGAAACGCTGACTCAGTATGGCATGAATCATTACGAAGTCTCCAGCTTTGCCCGCCCGGGTTGTGAGTGCCTCCACAATCAAACCTATTGGCGTGGGGACTCCTGGCTTGGCTTCGGACCGGGTGCTGCGGCCTACCAAGAGGGCACGCGTACAGTCAACCACCGCAGCACTCTCAAGTACCTGCAACGGATGGAGGCGGGGCAGTCCCCAATCGCTGAATCGCAGACCTTGGATTGGTCGACTCGGACCCGCGAACGCTTCATCTTTGGCATGCGTCAACTGAAAGGAGTGCACTGGAACGCTCTTGAAAAATCCGGTGAACCTCAATCTATCGAAGCGATCTCACAGCAAATCATCAAGCATGTCGCGATGGGGTTCTTAGAGTGGTGCGAAGGCTACATTCGTTTGACGCCGGTAGGGCTCCCGATCAGCGACTCCCTGTGGCTCGACTATTGGTGAGCCAAACAGAGTGCCACTGGGTTTGAACAGGTCCCGCACTAGCAATCGTCTCGGAAGTGAGTTCTAATTTCGTTATCTAATTCCTCTACTATACGCATGGGGTTTTCATGCCGAATACTGAAGTCGATATATATTCCGTTCAGCGTTGGCTTCAAAATGGGACCGACGAAGATGGCAACTCCATTGCACTGGTGGATTGCAGAGAGCATAGTGAGTACGAGTTGGCAAGAATCAAGGGATCGATTCTGATGCCGATGGGGGAGTGGCCGCCCACACCCGCGGCATTAGCAGCGCTGGATGGAAAACGTGTCGTGGTTCATTGCCATCATGGTGGCAGATCACTGCGCGTTGCGAACTGGTTCCAACAGAACGGCCATCCGACCGCCTCCAGCATGTCTGGTGGAATTGACCAATGGAGTCTTGAGATCGACACCAAAATCCCCCGATATTGAGAATAACGCAATGAAAAAGACCATGCGACTTTTTGCGCAGCTTTGTGCTTCCCTGATTTTTGTTTTCGGCTCGGTAGCAGCAAGTACAACAACGGCTCATGACGAACATAATCCGCCTCTAGGTAAACTAAACCCAAGCAGTATGAATCAATCTAACCCGAATGGGCATCTAGTCAGCAACAAGGTCACTTGGTCGATTGCGATTCATGGCGGCGCAGGTGGAGAGCCCGGCCGTTGGTCGGAGAAACAAATTCAAGATCGGCTCAACGGTCTCAAAGTAGCCTTGACCAAGGGGACTGAGATGCTAAAGCAATCGGCGACCGCGATCGATGTGGTCCAAGCGGTCGTTCAGATTCTCGAGGACAATCCGAACTTCAATGCGGGGCGCGGAGCGGTGCTGAACAGCGCTGGCGAAGTGGCATTGGACGCAAGTATTATGGACGGCTCTGATCTCAGTTGCGGCGCCGTTGCATCCGTTACCAAAGCAAAGAATCCGATCGGGCTCGCGCGAGCCGTTCGAGACAAAACGCCTCACGTGTTCCTTTGTGGCGAGCCTGCCGATCTCTTTGCTAAAGAGATCGGATTGCCACTCGAATCTCTCGATTATTTCAAAACACGAGACCAAACTGAAAGTTGGGAGGCTTGGAAAAAAATGCAGGCGGCGAAGGGGAACGCCACCTCCAAGCACGACCACGACACGGGGAACGATCGGTTGTTTTATCTTGGAACGGTTGGTTGTGCCGTTCGTGATGCTCAAGGCAATCTTGCTGCAGGGACCAGCACGGGAGGACTCCTTGGAAAGAAGTACGGTCGGGTCGGGGACTCGCCGATCATTGGTGCAGGCACCTATGCAATGAACAAAACATGCGCTGTTAGTTGTACTGGAGTCGGCGAGCTCTACATCAAACACCACATCGCTTCGGCGGTTTCAGCGCGCATGGAATATCTGAATGAATCACTCAATGCAGCCACGAAGTTCGCAATCCATACTACTTTGCCAGCTGATTCTGGCGGGCTCATTGCTGTAGATGCCAACGGCAATATCGAGCTCCAGTTCAACACACCTATGATGGCTCGCGGGCAATCCAAGAGCGATGGGACATTTCAAGTTGGTTTGACGGATTGGGTCAAGTGATATGCGTTGGTGGGTTCCCCCTCGATTTGCAATAGTGCTGTTGTTCGTTTTGGTACTAATGCAATCGGTATCGTTGGCTCAATTGAATAACGCGGCCGCTGCGGCGGCTTCTACAATTTCCACGCAAGTGTCAACGCAGGAATGGCTTGGGCCACTTTCGGCAATAGCTCTATCGCCGTTCTTTGGCTTGGCATGTTTGTCGGGTGCTGCGACCTATGGTCCTGAATGGCTTCAAAGTCGCAGCGCATTGTTCGGTCCAGCCAGTCCGCTCAACAACCCGCTTTTGTTTTGGGTAATGTTGGTGTTGACCGTAACGACGAGTTTGCCTCGGTTTACCAAGGTTAGCAAGCCTTTCGCATTGGCAGTAGAAAAATTGGAAATGTACTCTGCTGTTATCATCTTGATTGCGATGAAGTTCATGAGCGGGAGCGGAATGGATTCTGCCTCTGGGGTGTCGCATTCCGAGTCGATGGTACTGACTGCAGGTGTCACCGCACTTCCGATGGATGTGTTGCTTAGTATCGCGGCTGCCATCAACATCATAGTAGTAAACACGATCAAGTTGGCGATCGAGCTGCTCGTTTGGTTGATTCCGTTCCCAACGGTGGATGCGATCTTGGAAGTGTGCAACAAGGCGTTGGCTGGCACTTTAATGTCGTTGTATGCTCATAGCCCTTTTCTATCGACGCTGCTCAACTTAGGCATTTTCGGCATTTGCTGCTTGGTGTTCTTCCGTGTGAAACGGAGAATGGCTTATATGAAGGAACTCATGATGCTGCCACTGATTGGACGCATTTTGGGTTGGAGCAGCGACGACACCACATTCATAGGGTTTCTCGCAAAGCCTTGGAACGGTTTTCCAGTCAATTCAGCTTTTCAAATGTCGCGTCTAGGTGCGCCGAGCGAAGTTCAATTGCTACACCGTGGATGGACAAAGCATAGAACGTTTTCAGGAACGACGGATTTGGCGACTTACCGGACTGGTATTGTCTGCGATCAGCTGCATGTTTATGTCGACGGACAAGAGGTCGCGTTCGACGTACGCAAAGGTCTAGAAGGCCGCTCGGCCTTTGTTGCGGAAGGGGTTTAGTACACGTCGCATTCATCACGACGCGGAGCGTCGTGCAACAATGCTCATTGAGAACCATCCGATAGATCGATGTAGGTCGGCCCATTGTCGAGCGTGATAGACATCTCCTCATAGGTCCATACGCCATTGGTTTTGGTTCCTTGCACGTGCACTTGTCCGGCACCCTTTGAACCAGAAATGGGGAACGTGATGTCTACGTTGCCGTCGTCATTATTGAGTACGATGCTTCCTTGGACGATGAAGCTTGCATCGATAGGTTCTCCCAAAGCTTCCTTAACTTCTGGGTTGGATTTAGCTCGTTCCAATCCGATGCGATAGGGTTCGGACGACTTCATGGCACCTAGTAGACCTACACCCAGAAGCGTAAATCCACCGCAACAAAGTAGGATTACGGAAAAGCAGCCCACCGGAATCACTACCCAGGGCCAAATGCGTTTCTGTTTGACAGGTGGATAGGCTGATGGTTCTGGTTGGTCAAAAGTTGGATGAACGAACGACATCAATGTGCTTTCTAAATCGGCTGCTGGATGGGTTCGATTCAACTGCGAATGGGGTGCTACGGTTGAAATCGTCGCCCAAGAATGAATAGGTGGACGGAACAATGGTCCCATCCTACCGCTGAAGCTCGCCCAAATGCGAGTTGTTCAACGCTAGAAGTCCCGGATTGCACGGTGAAAATTTGATGAAAACGACTATGATAGGGGTCGAATTGAATGCAACCGTAATCTGATTTTGCAACCCCGGACAACGCTCGTCCACCATCGAACCAATGATCAACGAACCAGCTAGTCCAGTTGAGAAGTCCGAAAAACCATCCATTCTCGAACAGTCCGAGCACTCGCTGATTCGTTGGTTTGTGGACCGCGAATTGCCGAAATATCGAGCAAAACAGGTCCTTGGCGCGATCTATCAACGAAGGATCGACAGTTTCCAGGATATGACCGAGCTGCCAAAGGATCTGCGAACGAAGCTGGAAGAGCACTTTTGCATTTTCAAAACGAAGACTGCAGAATCGCAGCAATCCGAGGATGGAACGGAAAAATTGCTGTTGGAGTTGCCAGATGGCGGCCGAATCGAATGCGTTTTGCTGAGAGACGGTCCCAGAAGGTCGGTTTGCTTGAGCAGTCAAGTCGGATGCGCGATGGGGTGTGTTTTTTGTGCGAGTGGGCTCGATGGAGTCGATCGCAATTTGACGCGAGGTGAGATCCTAGAACAGGCATTGAAACTGCAGCGACTTCTCGAACCCGAAGAACGGCTCAGTCATATTGTCATGATGGGAATGGGAGAGCCGCTCGCCAATCTTCGCAATGTGCTTGACGCACTCGACGTAGCTCGCGACAGCGAATACGGTTTGGGGATCAGTCCACGTCGCATTACGATCAGTACAGTTGGATTGCCTCCAGCCATCGACAAGCTTGCTGAAGCGCACTCTCCTTTTCAGCTTGCGATCAGTCTTCACGCACCCAACGATGAGCTTCGAACCCGACTCGTACCGGTCAACAAGAACATCGGGATCGAGGCGATCATGGCTGCGACCGAAAGGTACTTTGCCGTCACTAGCCGTCGGTTGACATTCGAGTACGTATTGCTCAAGGATCTGAACGACTCGCCCCAATGCGCGTTGCAGCTCGTGCAACTATTGCGACGACGTACTGCGATGTTAAACGTTATTCCGTACAACCCAGTTCCAGGCTTGCCATATGAAACACCCAGTTCCGAGGCGATCCTCGAGTTCCGTCGCATCCTGATGGAGGGTGGCATCAACGTCATGTTCCGGCAACGCAAAGGGAACGATATTCAGGCGGCATGCGGGCAATTGCGACGTTTGCGCGAACGCGAACCGCAAATTGTCACTCTCAGTGGTAAGTCCTGACTCTCGGCTCTTAAATTTCAACTTTCTCATGCTAAAAACAATTGTTGGCTCTGTGGTCTTGGTTTTGGTCGTGATCGGTGTGCTTGCCGGTATTGGATACAAGAAGTACAAGCTCATGACGGCACCGCCGCCACCGAATGTCGAACATCCAGAGATGGTTGTGTTTGCGAAACCAGAACCGGTGACGATTCGAAAAAGTACCACAACGGTCGGGACAGTTCTTGCGCCTCGTTCGGTGCAATTGCGAACTGAGGTTTCTGGGACGGTGTCGAGTATGTCCTTTACACCCGGACAAGTGGTCGATGCAGATCAACTCTTGCTCAAACTCGACACTAGTGTCGAAGAGGCTCAGCTCGCGGGTGCTCAAGCCATGATGAAAATCGCCGAGTCCACGCTCAAACGTACCAAACAGGCAGCCGAGTTGCGTGCCCTGAGCGAATTGGAGCTTGAGCAAGCGGCGGCGATCATGTCGCAGGCCAAAGCGGACGTGATGCGACTCGAGGCAACCATTCGCAGAAAGACACTTAGAGCGCCGTTTTGTGCGCGCGCCGGATTGTTCGATATTCAAGTTGGGCAGTACATTTCTGAAGGCACACAGATCACCATGCTGCAAGGGATTGATCACTTTGTGCTTATCGATTTCATGATGCCTCAGCAAGCGGCAGATGAGCTCTTCGTGGGTGACGAGGTTCGGCTTGCAGTTGAGCCTAAACCTTATGTTGCCAAGATCATAGCGGTCGATTCGCAAGCGGATCGTATCACACGCAATGTTATGGCTCGCGCTCGGCTCGATCAGCCCCCCGCTTCGATGCAACCCAACGATTCCGTCCGAATCGAGCTCGAATATGGGGACTCGGTGGTGGCGTCGACCATTCCTGCCGCGGGGCTTCGCCGTTCACCGACCGGGGCGTTTGTGTATGTTGTCGAGCCCGATCCAAAAGACGAAACGAAAATGCTAGTGCATACCCGCGGAGTCGTGCCGAGCAAAACGATCGGACAGCGAGTCGCAATCCTTTCTGGTCTCGGTTTGGAGCAAACGATCGTTTCGGATGGGTCATTTAAACTGCGAGAAGGGCTTTGGGTTTCGAATGCTGCCGCACCATCGACTGTAAAGACCAATGAGGCCGAGGCCGTCGCTCCATGAAGTCGTTTACGGACATTTTTATTAAGCACCCGGTTCTTGCGATCGTGGTGAATTTGATGCTGTTGTTAGTTGGAATCAGGGCAGCCCAGTTGCTCCCGATCCAGCAGTTTCCGAAACTGGAAAGCACATCGATTCAGATCACGACGGTCTACATCGGAGCCAGCGCTGAAACGACCCGCGGTTTTTTGACGACTCCGATTGAAAAAGCGGTCTCTTCGATCGCTGGGATCGATTTCTTGGACTCGGTAAGTGTTGCCGGTGTCAGCACGATTACTATCCATTTGAAACTCAATTACAGTTCGACTGCGGCGCTTGCGGAAATCAATGCGAGGCTCCAGCAGGTACGCCGGGAATTGCCGGCCGAGTCGGAGCCATCGGTGGTAACCATCCAACGCGCCGACCGACCCTATGCGTCGTTCTATTTGAGCTTCACCTCCGATCAGTTTGACATGGCGGGACTCACCGACTTCTTGAATCGCGATGTTCAACCACAGCTAACAACCATCGAAGGGGTGCAGCGCGTCGGCGTCGAAGGTGGTTCAACGCCCGCGATGCGTATATGGATCTCCCCAGAGAGATTGTCTGAGCTAAACCTTTCGCCTGGCGACGTAACGGGCGCGTTGCGTAGGAACAATTATCTTGCCGCTATTGGGCGAGTCAAAAACGATACAGTCCAAGTGGATTTGCTTACAGATACCGATTTGAAAACCGTCGAAGAGTTCAAGGAATTGATTGTCTGGCAAAAGGATGGGGCCGTGATTCGGCTGGGGGACGTGGCTAAGGTAGAGATGGGGGCCGAAGAGTCGCAAATGGTCGCCATGTATCGAGGTCGAGAGGCTGTTTATGTTTCGGTTTGGCCACTGCCAGGTACCAACGAAATCGCGGTCGCTGACCGACTGCAACAAGCGATGGAAAAGTTAAGACCAGGATTGCCGGCCCACGTGGACATGCAATTGGCCTTTGACGCAACCAAATTCATGCGAGATGCGATCCAGGAGATATCGAAGACGCTGATCGAAACAATCTTGATCGTCGGCGTGGTTGTATTTGTTTTTATGGGTTCGATTCGCACTGCGATTGTGCCGTTGGTAGCCATGCCCGTTTCGCTTATCGGCGCGACGATTTGCATGTATCTGATGGGCTTCTCACTCAATTTGCTGACGCTCTTAGCTATAGTGTTGTCGGTCGGATTGGTCGTGGACGATGCGATCGTGGTCGTCGAGAATGTGCAGCGCCATATTCGCGAGGGGCATTCGAAAATCCAATCCGCGTTGATCGGTGCCCGCGAGTTGTTTGGGCCAATCATTGCGATGACGATTACGTTGGCGGTCGTTTACGCCCCGATCGGTTTTCAAGGAGGTTTGACCGGGATGCTGTTTCGTGAGTTTGCTTTCACGCTCGCATCCGCTGTCGTTTTGTCGGGCATCGTGGCTGTGACCCTATCGCCGATTATGAGTGCCAAGATGCTGAGCGTCTCCGGCAAAGAAGGGCTACTGACTCGATTCGTTAACATGATTTTCGATCGTATTCAAATCGTCTACGGCAAGGTGCTCGAGCGGGCTCTTGCGTTGCGATGGGCGATTGCGTTATCGACTTTGTTGGTCGGCTTGGCGTCGATCCCTTTCTATCATTTTTCGAGCAAAGAATTGGCGCCGGTGGAGGATCAAGGTGCTATTGCCGTTATCTTGCAAGCCTCCCCAGATTCAACGCTCAAAAGCACCAAGCAATGGGCGACGCAACTGGGCAAGCAGTTTGATGCGATGCCCGAGACAGACTACATGTGGGCCTTAGTGGGGTCCAATAGTGGCTTCGGAGGAGTGATAACCCATGACTGGCACGAGCGTCAGAAAGGAGGGCAGCGGAGTACGGCAGGCATGATTGGTGAAACATTTGGTTTAGCGTCGGTCATACCTGGCCTCAAACCTTTGCCAATGTTGATACCGCCGCTTCCAGTCGCTTCGAATTTCGATGTGGAAATGGTCCTGAAAAGCGATTTGCCGGTCGAACGTTTGCTAGAGATCGGGAATGCAATCGCAGAGAAGGCCAACGCAGAGCAGAAGTTCATGTTCGTCGATTTGGATTTGAAAGTCGATCTCCCCCAGGCACAAGTGATCATCGATCGCGAGCGAGTGGCGGATATGAAACTGGACCTGGCCGGAATTGCCCAAGAGCTCGGTGTGTTGCTTGGTGGCGGCTACGTTAATCGATTCAATTATTTCAATCGATCGTATCAAGTGATTCCACAGTTGTCGGATTCGGATCGCCAATCGACCAGTGCGCTCATGGACATCAAGATTCGAACGCCGAACGGGCAGTTGATTCCCATATCGAGCTTCGCCAAGATACTTCCGTTGACTGCGCCTCGCGTATTGAATCGGTTTCAGCAACAAGGGGCGATACGGATCAATGCAGCCATGCTCCCGGGCTTAACGAAAGAGACTGGCCTCGATGTGATGGAAAAAATTGTTCGCGATGTCGCGGGCGACAACGCGCTCATTGACTATGCCGGCGAATCGCGACAAATACGCAAAGAGGGGTCGACCCTGACCGTGACGCTAGGCATCGCGATCGTTTTGATTTATTTGGTATTGGCGGCTCAATTCAAATCTTTTCGAGATCCGCTGATTGTTTTGATAGGGTCGGTCCCGCTGGCGATTTCAGGTGCGCTTGCGCTGACATTTTTGGGGCTGACGACCATCAACATCTATTCGCAAGTGGGGCTGATAACGCTGGTCGGTCTCGTGGCCAAGAATGGAATTCTCATCGTTGAATTTGCGAACCATTTGCAAGAACAAGGCCGCTCGAAGTGGCGAGCCGCAATCGAAGCTTCACAGACTCGCTTGCGACCGGTATTGATGACATCGGCCGCAACGATTCTTGGGCATATGCCCCTCGTGTTCGTGACAGGTCCGGGCGCTCAAGCACGAAACAGCATCGGAATTGTCTTGGTCGCCGGTATGGGAATCGGTACACTCTTTACGCTGTTTGTAGTGCCATCGTTGTATGTGCTCATCGCAGGTGTTCACGTAAAGCAAGCGGAAGAGTCGGTCGCATAGTAGGTCGCTCTTGTAGTAGGTCGCTCTTGCCGAGTTTGGCCAGAGCGACCCTTATGATCCTAAGCAGCTCTGCACAAGTTTCTTCGTCTAATTCACGTAGCAGCGTCTCTCCGAGACGCTGATTTTTGCGAGTCTCGGAGAGACTCGCCTAAGTTTTTCCCCACTTACTTGTGCAGAGCTGCTTAGTCGCACCCGGCAGGCGCGATCTAATGATCGCCTACTTCCAGAAAAGAAAGATGGTGCGCACAATGTGCTAGATGGAGTGCCACCGTCTCGTCGTAGCTAAGAACGCCGAAGAGAGGGGAGGGATGAAGGGGGCCGCGAAAGGCAGCCATTTTGTCGAGCATCGAAACCAAACGCTCGACCGATTTTGCGGGATCTGCGAGGGGATGGACTGTTTGAGGCATTGTTGGTTGACCGGTCGACATGCGTTGACTCGAGACGAATTTATTGTATAGCGACTTTCCTTGCGTCACCCGCATGATCCCGATCAAAAGTTTTATGTGGAATGGCATCGCAGGAAAGCCCTCCACGGGGAACGAGATCCAGTCCGAAAGATGGTTAAGGGTTTGTGATAAATCCCAGTTCCCCGTCTTGGTATAGCCGTTTGAATGAAGATTCAAAACATCGGATTTCACATCGGCCAGTGAAGAAAATCGAACGTCACGACGCGGCATTCCATGGGCTCCTATCAAAAATCGGTTATTTGGACAAGCGACATCGTAACTCATTTCGAAATCAAACTCATCCAGTTCCGCCAGCAAAAAACGGTTTTCAAAAGAAGGAAAGCTTGCTCGTGGTTTTCAGAAACCGACGAAACTGGGCACCTAATTTCATCCCAAATTGCTGATCCTGTCCACTTCGAGTACACTGCCGATCCGACTACCTCACCAAATTAACGATTCTTTCTCTGGATTCCCTTGTCGAGTCATGCATGGGTCAATTGCGATTTCGAGTTCCAAATGCTCAAAGCTACGACGCGCAGATTTGGGGTACAGCGTTTGTATCGGGAATCGAAGGGATTCCGTGGGCGAGCAAAAACTGGATCGAAGAGGATTGTTTGGTCATTGATCGGGCCGTTAACGAGTCCGGTAAGTTGTCGATCGTCTGGCCGACTGAGGAGTATGGCCCGATCATGTTGTCGACTGCGTCGCTACGTTGTCAAGAAAAGCCCTACCTGTTGCACCTCGAGCTTGCCCGTGGCACGTTGCATAGGGTTCGCGGCCGCGGAGTGGATTGGCAGCGACTAGGGCTAAAACTGCCCGAGGCCTTTACCTCATTGATGGATCGCGCCGTGACGGCGTTTGTGCAAGCGATTTTAGCTGCGAACGACGAGGCGAGTTGCATGATGCTCGCGCAGACTTCCATCGATTTTGCGGTGAGTGCTTCGAAGCCGCTTTCGCGTGCCTTCGTCTCTCAATCCTTGCAAGCCCGTCATCAATCGGAGAAGCAATTGAGCACTTTGCTGGGTGTGAAGCTGACGCCCAGTCCAACTTGGGAACAAGATGCAGAGGGCATTGTGCCGGCCATCAACACCATCAACATTTCTATGGAAATGGGACAGCTCGAAACAGAGTCCAAAGTTGCATCGCTTGCCTTGATCGATTCCCAATTGCAGTGGGCACGGCGCAACTCCATGCGAATCTATGGCGGGCCGCTCATCAATTTGCAGTCGCATGCCGTCCCAAAATGGCTTTATTTGCTCAGCGACTTTCAATCGATGTACGACGCGGCTTGTAAACATGCGACGCTCATGGTGGAACGCTACCGCGGCCAAGTGCATCTTTGGTCCGCAGCAGCAGGCCTCAACGCCCCAAACACATTAGGAATCACCGACGAACAAGTATTGCATTTGGCTGTCGGTGTCATTCAAGCCGTTCGAAGAAGTGATCCTAAGACACCTGTGGTTTTGACGATCGACGCGCCGTGGGCTGAGTATCTGGGCCATAAGTCCGATGGCATCAGCCCATTGCATTTTGCTGATGCGCTCATTCGCGCGGACCTAGGTCTTTCCGGTTTGGGTTTAGAATTGAATCTCAATTATTGGCCCCATGGTTCGATGCCGAGAGATTTGATCGACATCTCTGATTTGATCGATCATTGGAACATTTTAGGCTTGCCTCTTTTAGCGCATGTGTCGTCGCCGTGCAATCTGCAGCCTGATACGACGGCGACTTCGAAATCAAATATCGTTTCGAATTGGCGGTATCCGAATTACCCTTGGTGGGATCAATCGAAGATGTCCGATAGCGGCTCGATTGAGCTACCCGCGGCATCGGACGCCCTGTTGCCTTTAGCTGCAGCAAATCCTTGCTCGAGCAACCGAGAGCGAATGCCAGTCAATGGACTGGAAGTCATTCAAATGTTGTTGGCCAAGAGCAACGTTCACGGGATCTTCTGGAATCAGTTTTCGGATCGAGACGAGCATGTCTTTCCGAACGCAGGCTTGGTCGCTTCGAGCGGCAAACGTCGATCATTGCTCGACGGTCTATCTCGGCTGCGTCAATTGCACGTGCATTAGGCGAAACCGTAACCTAAAGACGGAGTGGATCTTGCAGGCCTCCGGAACAAACCCGAAGGCCTTATTTGCCTAAAGATTCCTGTAAGGCGAGCGGCAGGCTGTGTTATACCAGTCGTAGTTTGGGACCATTGTCCCGAACGAATCAACGGACGGGACATTGGTCCCATCCTACGGTACTTTTCATTCTGCCGGTCGCCTAAAACCCTCTTAGAAATCGCCGCCGCCGCCCATGTCCCCTGAATCTCCGCCGCTATAGTCGCCACCGAAGTCGCCGCCACTTCCTGAGTAGTCGGTATCTTGTCCTGAGTAACCGGACGAACCTAAGTCACGATTCTCTTGCTCCCCACCCCACGCATTTCCGTGATTACCTGAGAACTGATCGTAGAGCCACATACCTGCGGCAGCTCCAAACATACCACCGAGCAACGAGCTAAACATCCCACCGCCGCCCATGCCTGGCATCATCCCAGGAGCGGAGGCTGCTCCTCGTCCCATAAACGATCGTAAGACTCCCACAATCAACCAAACGGCACCTAGACCGAGGACCGCAGTTAGAATCCAAGCCCAAGGGGTCGCTTGCTCGGATGTCCGTGCTATTGGCGATCCAGCCGCATTAGGAATAATGGAACTATTTGCCTTGTTGTGAGTGACATGGCTAGACATCGTGGTCGATACAAATTTAACGCATTCCGACAGCGCCTCGTCGTATTGTTTTCCGCGGAGTTTTCCGAGCATGAGACTGGCGAGGCTATCCCGATCCTTTAACGTAAAGGCCTGTTTCTGTGTATCATTGCCGACCACGATTTGAAGATGTGCGGGTTCTCTAGAGATCAGGATATAGATGCCGTTTACTCTTTGCTGCTTGGCCTCTTTCAAGGTCCATTGATCGAACATTCGATTCGAAGCTGCTTTATCGGTAAGGTCTACACCCTTTTTAATTTCCTCAGGAATCTCGGTAAACGTCTCCACGACGAGGTCCTTTTTGTACTGCTGTTCCATTTCAGCGATCTTTCGAGTCGCCTCTTTTTTTGCAGTGTCGGAAAAGAAATCACCATTGTCACGAACCCCTCCGGTTCCGGCGAATACAGCGGTTGATCCGAATAAGAATGCCAGGACAAGACCTTGCATTGTGGACTTTGCATGATTCAGCATGGTTAATTCCTAAAATTGTGGATGAAGTGAAACAACAGTTGTTTTGGCAGTCGGCGGCAAGCGAAACGCCCGTCGTAAGTTACGAGCACATCGCGTGCCGTAAACAGGCAAGGGTGATGTAGGAGCGATCGGCAAGGTGCAAAAATTCGTCGCCTTTTGCTCCGCAAAAGCAGCAATAACAAGGCGTGCTTTTGCGGAGCAAAGGCGACGATAATGAAATCACGACTCGGAACGTCCTGTAACTATACCTCCAATCTACTTTTCGGTAATAAACTTCTGGACGGCTTCTGTTGCTAGATCGCCGGGTTTGCCGATTTCGTCGTTTAATCGGGAATGGTCCGTTCGAGTGCCAGCGAACAGTGTTGAGGCAATTCCATGTTTTTTGAGCACCGCGTCCAATCGTTTGGCTTGCGCGGTTGTATCCGGGTGTCCCGCGACATGCAGGATCAGAAACGGAGGAATATTCTTTCCGCGTGACACATGGGTTATGGCAGAAAAATCGAGATGTTTGGATGGGGCGTTGCCGAACTTTTGCCGATGACCAAATGTGGCTTGAGGTAGATCGTGCACGCGGGCCCGAGTTTCTGCGACTTCGATGATCGCGGGAATATCATAGGTGTCCCCATCCACAGGGACACATCCTCGAAGTGACGAAAAGGGAACTCCTTCGGCATTCAGGTAGCGTTGATCCGTGCAGAGTATCGCCGCAAGTTGGGCCCCCGCCGAGTGACCCATTACAAAAATCTTCTTGGGATCGCCGCCGTATTGACCGATGTTCTTTTGAACCCACCCCAAGGAGCGAGCGACATCTTGGATCAACATTGTCATATCGACTTTCGGAAGCAAGCGATAGTTGGTTGATACGAAAACGTAACCCTGCGCATTGAACCAGGCAGGCTTAACTTCTACATCCGCTTTATCGCCCGCTTGCCATCCGCCACCGTGAATCCAAAAGACGACGGGAAGTTCCTTGGCGTCTTTGGGGGCATAGATGTCCAGAAGATTATTTTCGATGGGAGAAATCGCAAACGAGACATCCTTTGTGACCACTTGAGCTTGGGCAGCGCAAAAGAACATTGGAAAGGACACAATAAAAACGGGGAGCACAAGTCGCATGGTAAAACTCAACTTAGGTAAGAATGGCTAAGCAAGCGGTAATTTGGATACGCCAGTCGTCATAGGGAAGCATTGAACCTGGCAAAAACCGATGGAACCGAAATTCTACGGTATTTTTCAATTGGCCGCCTGCTAAGCACCTCAACAATCCCAATCGGATTGCTACTTGTCCTTCGAGCCCAATTGGTTCAAACTAGTGGCAAAATCCTGGAGGGATTTGCCCTACGCGAATGTCGTTTCGACTAACCAACAATGATTTATGAGCACTACCACTTTTCCGCAACCTGTACAGCTCGCACCCGCTAAGACCATCGACGGTAAGAAGCCTGCTCGGGAGCAAGTGCCTAAGGGAGCATCTCTTTGTGAGTACTGCACGGCCAAGTGCTGTCGGTATTTTGCGCTCCCAATCGATGCACCGACCTCCGAGCAAGATCTCGATTTTATCCGATGGTACTTGCTGCATGACCGCGCAACGGTCTTTATCGAAGACGGCGTTTGGTACTTGCTCGTCCACACCGATTGCAAACATTTGCAATCCGACCACCGTTGCGGAATCTATTACACTCGCCCTCAAATTTGCCGCGACTATTCGACTGCAAACTGCGAGTTCGATGAGGATGCGGTTTACGAAATGTACTTCGAAACCTCCGAACAAGTAGCCGAATATATGGAAGCTCGGTTCCATTCCTTGGATGCTGAAACACTTCGAAGCCCAGAACCTTCGTTGCTGCCGATCCTTTAAATTGCTTTTCCTCTCCGCCCACGTTGAAACAACCGCTCGATGGCATTGATCGAACCTAGAACACTCAAAGGTTTTCGTGACTTCTTACCCGCTGCGATGATTCCTCGCGAAAGGCTCATGGAGGTTGCTCGCGGTGTCTACCGAAGATACGGGTTTGTACCCATCGACACGCCAGCCCTGGAATATTTGGAAGTCCTCACGGGCAAAGGATCGGATGAAACCGACCGACAAATGTACCACTTCGTCGATGCGGGCGGTCGGGCGGTCGGCATGCGTTTCGATCTTACCGTCCCCTTAGCAAGATTCGCTGCCCAACATATTCACGAACTCGGTACCCCATTCAAACGCTATCACATCGGACCGGTTTGGCGAGGCGAGACGCCACAGGCGGGCCGATTCCGCGAGTTTGTGCAATGCGATTTTGATACCATTGGAACCACAGGAGTTGTCTCGGACATCGAAACAGCCTTGGTCATTCACGAACTGATGCATAGTCTAGGTGTCGAACGGTTCAAGATTCGGATCAACAACCGTCAAGTCTTGACGGGACTATTAAGTCAAATGGATTTGGAAAATTCCAGCACGGCTGTCCTTCGAGCCTTGGACAAAATTGAAAAAGTAGGAGCCGAGCAAGTTTCCAAAGAGTTGACGACCGCGGGCTTGAGCAACGCTCAAATCGATCAGGTATTGGCCCTAGCTGCCATCAAGGGTTCCACCGATGAAGTGCTCCGTAAACTCGATTCGCTGCTGCAAGGCTCAGAAATTGGCCAACAAGGTGTTGAGCGACTTCGCACGATCTGCAGCGCGATGAAGGCAGCGGGTGTCCAAGATGGGTTCTTTCAATTGGACGTTTCTATCGCCCGAGGCTTGGACTACTACACCGGCGTCGTTTTCGAAACCGTTTTAGGCGATTTGCCCAACATTGGCAGCGTTTGTAGTGGCGGTCGATATGACAATTTAGCGGGACTATATACCAAACAGCATCTGCCAGGTATCGGCGCTTCGCTCGGTCTGGACCGGTTGTTGGCTGCATTGGAACAGTTGGGGGTACTCCCCAAGTCCGTACCGTCTGCCGACGTCTTCATACCGTTATTCGATGCGGATCGAATCAATGACTACTTCCAGTTGGCTTCCATCGTGCGCAACGCAGGCTTCTCTGCAGAGGTCTATCCGGAGGCAAAGAAATTAGGGCAGCAACTCAAATATGCCGACCAACGCGGCTTTCGCATCGCCCTGGTCGCTGGCTCGCAAGAGCTCGATGCCGGCCAAGTCCAAATCAAAAACCTCGCAACCAAAGTTGGCTCGACAGTATCGTGGCGCGAAGACCCCAATGCATTTGTGCAAACACTCAAAACGATGATGCAGTTGCCGGATCTCTTGGCCTAAACCCGTGCTTCTGGCAAACGAACCACCCACCTCGATCGATTGCCTCAACAAGATGCTCAATGCCACTTCGATAAATGCACTGGCACATGCAGCTCTGCAATCTCTGAACGAAATCGCTTCTCCGTTTGAGTGCAAACGTTGGCGATCCAATGGGTTCAGCGATAGTGAGATCTTTCAGTTGGTTTTGCCGAGTGGAATCTTTGCGATACGAAGTTGGCCCAATCGATTCGATTCACCTTCGAAGGTGTCGTTTTGGTCGAACCTAAACAACGAATTTTCCGCTAACGGCGAAGGTTTGAAACAGTTCGGTGCGACCCGAGTCATGCCATTCCCTCGCGTTTACGATTGGAGAAAACCAGGCGAATCGGCCACTTCGCTGTTACTATTTGAGAATCAACTTTGGTCGCTTTCGGATTGGGTTGTTGGACAATCCATGGCGTCGCGAGTGATCGACCAAGACCTTGCTAAACATCTAGCGACGATCCTTGGACGCATACATGCGACGACAATTACCGCGTTGGATCGAGACGGAACGCCAATTGGTCGACATAGAATGCGATCCCATTCATTAAACGATCGACAAGCGTTGCTCAAATCATTAGACCACAGATTGTTTTCAGCCATCGATCGCAACGATTTCTTTTTGGCCAGTAATTTGTCGGACAGATTGAAGCATTGCATCGCAACGGTACTTGAAAGGAAAGGGGATTGGGATCGATTTCTAAAAATCTGCAGTTCGCAAGAGCGAGAATGCCATTGGATCGTTCGCGATTTATGGCGAGAGAACATTCTGCTGGATAGCGACAATCGTTTTGCTGCGATCGTAGATCTGGGTGCTGCGCGTTTGGATTGGCCAGGACTTGATTTTATAAGGCTCTTCGGCAGTTTGTCCTGCATACCGGAATCGAGTCTACTCGCGAGCGACAGCAATTGCAGCGATCTTTGGCGAGACGTATATTTGGCTTATACAGACGAACATCCCGAACATTCGTTAGCGTCGCTCGACGAATGTAGGATGTTGCATCAGGTGTCGAGTGGTCTCGCGGTATTGCAGTGGGTGCTTTGGATAACCGGCGGAACCATAAGTCTTCAGAATTCTGCGAAAGACGATCGTGTTGCCCTCAGGCTTGCAGAGCTTTGCGATCAATTTCTAATCGAAACGGCCATGCATTAGCTAATCCATTAGCCGTAAGGCGTTGGCCGTGATTTTCGGCGATTAGCTGTAGTTTGGGACCATTGTCCCGAACGGATCATCGGACGGGACAATGGCCTCATCCTACCAGCTAGAACTTCCTCGTTACCGCGATGCGTTTGCGATCGATATCCACTTCGAGAACTTTTACTTTGACGATATCCCCGACCGCAACGATCTCACTTGGGTCTTTCACATAGACGTCCGCCAATTGCGAAATGTGAATCAGAGCATCTTGATGGACGCCAATATCGATGAAAGCGCCGAAGTGAGTGACATTGGTAATCGCCCCTTCGAGAACCATGCCGGGCTTTAGGTCCTGCATTGTTTGAACGGTCTCGGAAAACTGAACGACACGAAACTCGCTTCGCGGGTCACGGCCCGGTTTGGCAAGTTCTTGAAGAATGTCTAGTACTGTAGGGAGTCCAAAGCGTTCATCGACAAAATCTTTTGGGGATAGCTTTTGGGTTAGCGTTGCATCCCCGACCAACGATTTGGTATCGGCGTTCAAATGCGCCGCCATACGCTCGACGATTCCATAGCTTTCTGGATGGACAGCCGAGTTATCTAAGGGTTGTATGCCATCGCGAATTCGAAGGAACCCTGCCGCTTGTTCGAAAGCCTTGCTCCCCAACTTCGGAACTTGGAGCAATTGCAATCGCGTTTCGAAACGGCCATGCTCATCGCGATAGTGAACGATGTTCTCGGCGAGCTTCGGGCCGATACCGGCCACGTGTGTTAAGAGCGAAACGCTCGCCATATTGAGATCGACGCCGACACTGGTTACGCACGACTCGACTTCGCGATCGAGACGTTTGCGAAGGAGCTTTTGGTTGACGTCGTGTTGGTACTGGCCGACACCGATGGATTTGGGATCGGCTTTAACGAGTTCCGCGAGTGGATCTTGTAGTCTGTGCGCGATGCTGATTGCACCTCGCACGGTGAGATCGAGATCTGGGTATTCTCGAGCAGCAAGTTCGCTAGCCGAGTAGATCGAAGCTCCTGATTCGCTGACCAGAACCTTAGTCAATTTCAAAGCATGTTGACGAAACAAGCCGGCAACGAAAGCATCGGTTTCGCGTGAGGCGGTTCCGTTGCCGATGGCGATGAGTTCGACTTGGTACTTTTGGATCAAGCCGAGGAGGATTTTGCCAGCACCGTCGGTATCGTTTTGCGGAGGTGTCGGATAGATGGTTGTGTTGGTAAGAAACTTACCGGTTCCGTCGACGACGGCGACTTTGCAGCCAGTTCGAAAACCTGGGTCGATACCGATGGTGACTTTGGGACCGGCTGGTGGTGAGAGCAAGAGTTCGCGGAGGTTTTTGCCGAAGACGGCGATAGCCTCATCGTCAGCTTTTTCTTTGAGTACTTGAAGCACGCTTGTTTCGGTTGCAGGCATCAAGAGTCGTTCGCAGCAGTCTTCGACGGTGGTTAGCAGATCGGCACAGAACTCGAATTGGCGATTGGTGACGAGTTGTTGTTTGAGTTGAGCGACGATTTGATCTTTGTCGACTTCGATGCCGATACGAAGCATTCCTTCGGTTTCACCACGCAGCATGGCGAGCAAACGATGGGATGGTATCTTGGATGCTGGTTCGCCGAAATCGTAATACATTTCGAATTTGGTCGCTTCCTCTTTCTTACCGCGCTTGACTTGGGAGGTGACTCGTCCGCGGGATTTTGCTTCTTTAGCGAGCCAAGTGCGAGTGGTTGCTTGATCGGCCCAAGTCTCTGCAACGATGTCGAGCGCACCTTGCAAAGCGGTTGAGGTATCGGGGACTTCGCATTCGAGGTTAACGTACTGTTTGAGTACATCTTGCTTGGATCGTCCGATGGCCTTTTGGCTAAGCAGCAGATCGGCTAAGGGTTGAAGTCCACGTTCACGTGCGATGGTTGCGCGGGTGCGGCGTTTGGGTTTGAAGGGCAAGTAGATAGCTTCGAGGGTTTGCATATCGGAGCACGCGATGATTTGATTTCGAAGCGAGTCAGTGAGCAGTCCTTGTTCCTCGATGGTTTTTAGAACCGTTTTTTTTCTTGCAGCCAGTTCGCGAGCGAGTTCAAGAGCATCTTCGATAGCGCGCAGGGCCATTTCATCGAGCCCTTGGGTAGCTTCTTTGCGATAGCGGGCGATGAAAGGGATGGTGTTGCCGGCATCGAGGAGTTCGATGGTTGCTCGAACTTGCTTTTCGGAGATAGCGAGTAATTGAGCGATCGTTATGACAAAGGACTGTCTGTCCGTGTCGATTGCTATTTCAGAGGGCATAGGATCGGAACGACTCAAGGGCGGAATAGGAAAAGTTTCCTAGCCTTTGATAAGCAAAAGCGTTGGAAAGCACAAGTCACGGTGGAGTCGTAGAGTCATTGTGGAGCTGGGGACCCAAAGCCTTGAACGCGGGCCTCAGGGAACCGACCTCGCAGGAAATTAGCGAGACAGGGACTAATGGAAGGCAGCGTATGGTAAGAATAGGCCAAAAACGTCCCATTGGGCTTATCGGATCGCCGCCAATCTTGTTTAGTGGCATCAATTGCGAGTAAACCTTGGCGAGAAGACTGTTATCCGCTACACTTGGGACGGCCTGTAGCGTTGGCAACAGCGAAACAGGCCAAGATCGGGCCGTAGCGCAGCCTGGCTAGCGCGCTACCTTGGGGTGGTAGAGGTCGTGGGTTCGAATCCCGCCGGCCCGATTTGCGAAAACCCTGTGATTCCTAGAGGATAGCAGGGTTTTTTCGTTTCTGTGTGGCTCTTCCTCCCCCTGTTGAAATGGTCAGGAATGGACTCGTTTTGACCATTTTGGCCTAAGTCTGGTGCAAGATTCATTGCAAGGCTTGATCGCTTGGCGACAAACTTAGATCAGAATTCGGCCGAACCGATTTTGACCCAGTTGGATTTCTTTCGTTGTCAAACCTATAGTTGTTCCGTCGCTGTGCACGATAGCCGTTGAGTTCTCGATAATTGCAAACGGAAATCAATCAAATCATCAGTGGAACGTGAAAAGTGTGGTATCAGTAGGACAAACATGGACACTTCTTTACGCTTGCAGCAGCCAACCCCTTGCGTCAGCAATTGATTTCAGTTTCTTGCCTTATGACTCCACGTCTTTACGACCAAGGCCAGTGAAGTCAATAATCGCATGTTCTGGGAAGGGTTCCGGGTCTGCATCGACTTTCAGATCGAGACTCGCACATTCAGAGACAGTTACGGCAAGTTCTCCAACTGACTGCTGTTGAAGTACTGAGGTAAAATGCTCGAAGGCTTCTTCGGGTGTCATTTGGTCCCCATCGTAAACCGAGAGCTTCATCTCGTCCTTGGGCGATGGACGAAATGCTTGGGAGGTTACACGGCCCTGCTGGACAAAAGTCGGATGGATTTGTCGAAGAAGTAATGTTTGGCTATTCACTAGAAATTAACTCCGAGCAATTTTGCTAACGCGCCTGATAGCCATTTCCAATCGGAAACTTGCCTTAGATCCAATTCTCGTTCGTTGTCGTCATCCGTCTGCACGTTTAGTGCGTGCCAATAGGCTATACGGCCCGGAAGCTCGATGTCGAGAGAAATCTCTCATGGGCCCGCCGTCCATTCCGCGAGAACCCCCTGGCAAGTTTGACTCCCAGATTAGTCAATCGCAATTGCATCCCATGGGAGAGACGGCGCGCATTGGTCAATTCTCGACATGCTAGGTTACTGTCGAGTTCCCCGAGGAAGTTCTTTTCGCCATGAAGGTTGTAAAGCGATTCCCATTCGCCCAGATCGATAAAACGGACCCTACTACCGCCTTGTGCATCGCTAGCCAGATAGTCCAGCAGTTCATTCTAGTGCTCTGCACTCAAACATCTAACTTCCTCGCCGGTGATGTTGTTCAAAACCAACTGTGTCAACCCATGCGACTGTTCCATCGACCCATGTAAGCCGCCGTTCGATAGGAAGAACCTAAAACCTAGTTGGTTAAGTTCAGTGGACGAGGCTACGAGTCCGCAGTTCAGGAAAATCAGATGTTTTCGTATGTTTATGCCGGTAAAAAGCGCGCAAAAATGGTTATACTGAAAACTCAAAAGTTCTCATTTTTTCATCAATCTGGTTTTTCGAGGAGTTTAGTAATGGGTCGTAAAAAGCAATGTCGCGGTTTCACCTTGGTGGAATTGCTGGTCGTGATCGCAATTATTGGGATTTTGGTAGGATTGCTGCTTCCTGCAGTGCAAGCAGCAAGAGAAGCTGCGAGAAGAATGCAGTGCTCGAATAACTTGAAGCAACTGGGACTCGCTGCACACAATTTTGAATCTTCCTACAAGTATTTTCCACCTGGAGAATGGACGAGGGCAGCTACTACTGCATCGACAACCCGTCCCGCTTGGACAACCGCTGTCCTCGGGTTTTTGGAACAAGCCAACAAATTCAATCAGTTCAATTTCACGGTGGACGTCAACGTAGACCCGATAAATCTTCCTGCCAGACAGCAAGACGTTCCTGCTTTCATTTGCCCATCTGAACCTTCGGAAGCTCAATTCACCGCCGGTGGAGTAACGGTCGGAAGACTCAATTACTTCGGAAGTATTGGTGGAGCAGCAGATAGCCGTCAGCCCGACGGTTTGGGTGGGATCTTCAGTGGTAACTTCAGCAACGTTCAGCTCAATGAAACTCCCAAGGGAGTCAAAATCGGTGGAGTAACGGATGGCACTAGCAATACCGCGCTGCACTCCGAAGTTATGCGAAAGTTTGGCGATACAACGGTCGTGAATTACACAACGAACAAACAATCGGGTGATATTGCGACTGGTGTTGGCCTAGTAGATGGAAGAAATGACACTGGATGCAGGGCCGGCACGACAGCTGGGACGAGAATCAACTACGTTGGATTGCAATACTATCGAGGCGGAATAAATCACACCTCGCTCTACACGCATACGCTTCCAATTAACTGGAACAGAAAAACTGGAAATGTGGCGACTCAAAGATACACCTGCGGGGACGCTTCTTTCCGAAGGGCTCACATCAATGCCGGTAGCTACCACACGGGCGGTGCAAACGCTGTTTTCTGTGATGGTTCAGTGCGGTTTTTTAGCGATGCCACAGACTTCGCAGTATGGTACGCGATGGGTACTCGAGGGAACGGCGAAGTTAATAGCAGCGTCGACTAGTATTACCGCCTTTGAGTTGGCAGACAGTGTGGCACGGCGGTCTTCGCCGTGCATGTTTTGCCGCTGGAGCATTCCCTCTCTAGACTTTCCTCGTTTGAAGTGAGATCATGAACCAGTTGAGATCATTACGGCTCGTAGTTTGTGTTATTGTATTTAGTGTTACGTTCGGGGCAGTCGGTTGTACTGGTTCCAAATCAGGAACCGTGGACGACTCAATGGAGCCTGCGTTGAAGGACTTCTCGCAGTTCTTGGGGGCTCTTCCCTCAGACGGCGTGAAACCTCCAAAGAAGTTGGCAGAGTTTCTCCCTCTAGAGCCTATGGCCCCAATGTCAGCCGAATTTCTAAAAGATGGCAAGCTCGTTTATTACTGGGGTTCAGGCTTGAAAACCGGCGGTCAATCGATCGTCGCGTATGAAAAAGAAGCGGATACGGCGGGCGGATGGGTTCTTCTAGAAGATGGTACGGTCAAGAAACTACCTAGCGAGCAGTTTTCCGCAGCCCCAAAAGCTGGAAAAAAGTAACCCAGATACTTGGCGAACGGGAAAGCAACAGACTGAACCTGTAGTGGAAGATAACCCGCGTTTGCGTGCCACCTGGCTTGTCCAGGAGGCTGAACATCCCGTAGTCGTTTTTTAGCAGGTAATTCTAGGTCCTTGCAAGGATAAGAATTCCCGAATGGCTGAAGTAACGCGCTTGCGGGTGTTGCCA
>JBBRGW010000001.1:0-30376 GCA_038223525.1 Pirellulales bacterium | reverse complement strand
TTCCGCACCAAACCATGTTGCAAAACTCGTAGTGATCACCATGATCAGAGGCAAACGTTGACCCGCCACTGCGAAGTCAGACGTGTTTTTGATATTGGATCCGGCCCATGCCCCAATCGCCAAGGTGCCAAGCAAGTAGAGGATGACAAGAACTAGAAGTGCTGTGTTCATTCAACTCGATTCCGATGTGATTTTCGATGGAGCTTTAGTGGTTTCCGATGGAGAGGTTGTCGTTCGTATGTGTCAAGCTGTCGCTGAGCTGAGCGGCATGGCAATGGCCGCTAGTATGTCCCCTGCAAATTGGCTCCCCTGCAAATTGGCCGACACCCGCGGCTAGCGCCCAGCGGCTCACTTGCGTGGGTACCGCTGGGTTTAATCTGCTGGGTCTGCGTCCAGTTTTCTATCCGCGTTCGCTCAGAAAATGGAGAGGGATGAGCGTACCGTCTTTGTCGCGGCAGTCCATTTCCAAGTGCTCAGGGAATAGCGTATCACTCCCTAAAATTTGGACACTGACACCCGCAGACTCTTCCAATTGGATCATCTCTCGACGTTTGCGGTTGTTCAAGTAGCCGGCCACATTTTCGCTCACCCGCACCACCACCTTGGCTGCGTTAGGCATTTGGCAGGCCATCATCAGCAATCGCTCGACTTCGATCGACATACTCTCGGCAGTTTTGACCAAGCTTCGACCGCGGCAGCATGGGCAATCTTCGTAGACGCTTCGTTTGAAACTGGGGCGAATGCGTTGCCGAGTCATTTCGACCAATCCGAAAGGGCTGGTCCGAAGGATCTTGGTGCGAGCCCGGTCGCGGCTCATCGCATCGCGAAGCGTCTTTTCAACCTTGCGTCGATGCGAGTCTTTTCGCATGTCGATGAAATCATTGACGATGACTCCACCGAGGTCTCTCAGTCGCAACTGCCGAGCAATCTCCTTGGCTGCGTTCATGTTGAGGTGGAACGCATTGTCCTCTGCATTTTTGTCTCCGCCTCGGAAGTTTCCACTGTTGACGTCGATTGCGACCAATGCTTCGGTTTGATCGATAACGATCGATCCGCCACCTTTGAGTGGCACAACTCTTTGATGAATACGGCCGATTTCTTGTTCGAGTTTGTACTTGTAGAAGAGCGGTTCGCGTCCTTCGTACATGTGCAAACGATCGGCAACACGAGGCATTACCAATTCCACGAACTCTTTAGCGCGCGCAAACGCTTCGGGATGGTCGATAATGACCGAATCGATGTCCTCGGTGAAAGTATCGCGGATGGTTCGAATGAGGATATCGCTCTCCTCATAAACATCGCAAGGTGCCGGCGTTGTTTGAACTCGTTTCACGATGACTTTCCACAATCGCAACAAGTAGGCAACGTCGCGAGACAGTTCTTTCCGAGTTCGTTCGCAACCTGCCGTTCGCACGATGAAGCCAACTCCCTTAGGCAACTTCATGTCGAGCATCATGCCGCGAAGCTTTCGGCGCTCGTCGTCATCCTCGATCTTGCGGCTTACGCCGACACGTCCCAATGCAGGCATGAGGACTAGGTATCGACCGGGAATGCTGATATAGGTCGAGAGTGTGGGGCCTTTGGTGCCGATTCCTTCTTTGATGACTTGGACCAAGACTTCGTCACCGCGACGAAAAATCTCTTGGATAGGTGGCTTGAAACGAGGCCGCCCGCTGCGCAGCTTGTTGTTTCGACGCGGTCGTCGACTACTGCCACGTGGTCCGCTGCCACCTTCGTCGGCATCGTCGTCGTCGTCGCTTTCGTCACCGTCGCCATCTTCATCGTCGTCGTGTCCATCGTCATCATGGTCTGAGCCGTGGTCGTCATCGGCACCTGGATAGTGTCCGTCCATAATTTCTTCGGGATCGTAGCCTGCTTGTCGAAAGTATTGAGCTTCAACATCGCTGATATGTAGGAAGCCATTTCGCCCAACGCCAAAGTCGACGAAAGCGGCTTGGATGCTGGCTTCGATATTGACGATTTTGCCTTTGTAAATATTTCCAACCCAATTGTTTTGGCTGGTCCGTTCTGTGTAGAGTTCTTCTAGAACACCGTCTTCCAGCAATGCGATTCGGCATTCCTCAGATTGGGAGACATTGATGAGCATTTCCTTCTTCATCGGACTTTTTTGTTCCTTTTTATAGTCGCCGTCGTTTCGCGTTGGACAGGTTTCGGACTCAGCGAAACTCCAACGGTTGCAATGGAGATAATTGTTTTATGCTTGTAGTACTATTTCGGGCACGAGCCCGGCGAGTTGATTCATCAAGAAAGCGTCGACTTCGCGAGCCGTCGAGAGACGGAGTGCTCGCCAAGCCATGGCTTCGCATTGGCCGATAGTGACCGATCGAATCGCTTTCTTGAGAATCGGGATGGCTGCTGGGGCTAAACTGAGAGTTCGAATCCCCATTCCGACCAGCAGGAGCGCGTAAGCAGGGTTATTGCTCATTTCGCCACAAACGCTGGTCGATTTCTTTTTTTCCGATGCGATCTGTTGTGTTCTTTGGATCAACCGAAGAACCGCTGGATCGCACGCTTGGTAAAGGTCAGCAACTGAGTCATTGCTGCGATCTACGGCAAGCGTATATTGCGTCAAGTCATTGGTACCGATGCTCACAAAATCGATTTCGTCGATAAACCGATCGAGCATAAGAACTGCAGCAGGAACTTCGACCATCATCCCGACTTGAACTGCGCATGGAATGTGTTTGCCTTCCGACGCTAGATCCTCCGACACGGAGCGGAGCAGGAAGCGAGCGCTTCGCAGTTCATCCAGTGTGGTGATCATTGGAAACATAATGCGCACATCTCCCAAACAAGCAGCACGCAAAATAGCGCGGACTTGAATGCGAAAGAGCGCTGGGTTTCGAAGGCTCAAACGGATGCTTCGCAGACCGAGAAACGGGTTGTTTTCGGGATCTGCCAGCATCGTCATGCCCATCTTGTCCGCACCAAGGTCGAGCGTGCGGATGACAACGGGCCGGTTTTGCATATCGCGCACTACCTGCGCATATGCTTGATAGTGTTCCTCTTCTGTGGGCTCTTGGTCGTGCCCCAGATAGAGAAACTCTGTTCGGTAGAGACCAACGCCATCCGCTCCGCGAGCGATGCATGATAATGCTTCGTTCGGGAACTCGACGTTTGCCATCAACTCGATGCGGACACCATCGCTGGTGCACGCGGGTAAATCGCGAATCTCTTCCAACTGCGTCGCAATCGATTGTCGAAACAGGCGACGCTGCAAGTATTGATTGCGAGTTGCTTCGTCTGGCGAGACGATGATACGGCCCAAATGGCCATCCACGATCACTTCATCGCCACTGCGTATGTTGTGCAAAAAATTGCCGACACCAACCACCGCTGGGATTTCCATACCGCGCGCAACGATCGCAGTGTGACCTCCAGGACCGCCGGTTTCGGTGCAAATACCAAGAACTTTTTCGCGATCAAACGCGGCGGTTTCGCCTGGCGTCAAGTCGTGACTGACGACGATCGCTTGATGTGGCAACTGCTTGAGCGTGGCCATCGGTTGACCCGTGAGCCCTTCCAGCAGCAGTCGCTCCACGTCGCGAATATCGGCCGCCCGTTCAGAAAGGAACGTGCTCGTCGCTTTTTTGAAAGCAGAGGAATACTTGGTAAAGACTTCACTGACCGCGTACTCGGCAGAATACTTCTTTGTCCGGATCAGGCTCTCAAGCTCGGATTGAAGATGCGGATCGTGAAGGATTTGCTGTTGAGCGGAAAAGATGTTGCCTAATCTCTCGCCCATTTTGGCTGTGGTCGATTGGCGACTTGCCTCCAGTTTGTCATACGCTTGTTTGACTGCATCGACGAGCCGATCCCATTCGCGTTCGTCTTCTCCGACGGCGACCAAACAACGAGTAATTCGGTAGCCCTCGCGATCAAACACGAGAGCTTGTCCAATCGCAACGCCGGGCGAAACCGCGATGCCTTGCAATTCCAGCATGCTGAAATGATCAATCTGGTTGGGTGGTTGCTTTTCAGCAACCGATTTTGCAAATTCAATGAGCCCCAAAATCCACGAGATTATTGAGCCGTTAAGTGGACTGCTCCACGTTGACTTCGTCGAACTGCTGGTCGAACATCAATCGAATGACTCGAATGGCTTCATCCGCGTCAGGTCCTTGAGCTCGAAGCACCAATTCAGATCCCTGGGTTGCGCCCAGGGTTAACAGGCTCAAAATGCTGCGGCAATCGGCGATTTGACCAGCCCGCTCAAGCTCGATCTGGCATTGAAAACCAGCGGCTGCACGGACCAGTTTGTCTGCCGGGCGCATGTGCAACCCCTCGGGATTGCTGACCGTGACCGTGCAGTGTTGAATAGCCGATGTCATACGTTATTGAGCCAGCGTTAGTTAGCTTCCGAACTGGTTTGCGTCCGCATCGTCGAGCAACTGGGAAATATCCTCAATGTTCTTGGATTGACGCAGTAAGCGGCAAAACATGTCATCTCGCAATTGACGCGAAATGTTTTCGAGCGCCCGAAGATGGTCGCCAGGACGATCTGGGGGGGATACCAGCAAAAAGAACAGCGATGCGACTTGGCCGTCGAGCGACTCGAAGTCAAGCCCGCTGAGACTGACCCCTACGGTACCGATGAGCTTCTCTACGCTGGCGTGCTTGGTGTGTGGGACAGCGACACCGCGGCCAATGCCCGTACTGCCCAATTCCTCACGCTTCATGATGGCCTTGATGATGTCAGCTTGGTCCTCTGCCTTGATGTCGCCAGCATTGACAAGCGACTGCACCAATTCTGCAATAACGCCTTCTTTAGTCGTCGCAGTCAGCTCTGCGCAAATTGCCTTCCGAGATATAAATACGGAGAACTTCATTACTTAAGGACCCTTGCAACTAACCAGCGATTGCGAATGCGTTTCCATGGAAACAACGCATCGAAATCGAAAAGTGAAACGGATAAAATAAAAGGACGAAAACAGCAACTCTCCAAAGCTTAAACTTCGTTGTTGCCAGTGTGTTTGACAGGTGTCGCCTTGTGATCGGTCACCCTTTCTTTGTGCTTTCGAATTTGCTGCTCCACTTTACCAATCGCTAAATCCAAGCTGGCGAGGATGGATGGGGCCTGGGCGGTTGCTACAAAATCAGGCGAATGTTCAGCGGAAACGTTGATTTCGACGGTCGGCTTGTCAGAATGCTCGAGATCCACGATCACTACGATAGCGTTGATCCGATCGAACAACCGCCGCACTTTCCCAGACTTTTCAATGATAATTGCTTGGTCTTCGGGCTTTAAGTGACCATGGCGAGCTGAAACGTTGACTTGCACGGAGGATCTCCACAAGGAGGACGAGGATTAAAAACGCAAACTGCAAAACCTATCCGTTTGCACAGATTTTTGGAATGCAGGTCCAGCGGGATTGTAACTCTTTCCCCAACAGCCCACAAATCCTAGTTAACTGGGATTAGGCGCAATCTTGCCAAGTTTGCCCAGAACGGCCCAGAATTTTGGCACTTAGGGCAGTTTCGTTCGTTATCCGGCCCGTAGGACCGTCGCTGCAACCTCTTCGGCAGCGCTTGCCCGGTAGTATCGAGGCTGAATTAAAAACGGATCCATGACATCACCCCCAAGCCATTTCTTGTAACCCAATCTCGCAACGCTTGCCGCTGTCGGGTCGACGGTTGGGCCATCTATCCAGCGAACACGTTCTACCCAGCGAACACGGTGCATCCACTCGGCTCCATAAACAGGCTCGTTTTCATTGGAAGTGGACAGGAATTTGCGCATGCGTTCACAGCCAGGTCCACAGATATCAATCGTCAAATCCGGTCGCCCCCATGTGATTGCTCGATCTAAAAGTTTCTCGATATCCATGATCTCTGTTTGCGTGGATCGAAAGAACTCTGCTTCATTCCCCCGTTCCTTTCTTACATATTCGGCGCAGAACACCTGTCCTCTATAAGCGTCAATCACCGCATAGACCGAATCGCTCACCACCGGACATTGCAACGCGATCACATCGAGAGTATCGATTTCGATCGTCGGTATCTTGAGCGCATAAGCCATCGACTTGGCCGTCGCCACTCCCACTCGCAAACCGGTGAACGAGCCTGGGCCCGTCAGCAAAGCGATGGCCGCGAGTCTCTTCATTTCAATTTGGTGAGTCGAGAGCAATCTTTCAATCGCTGGGGCCAACGTCTTGGCGGATCCCGACTCGGTAGCGAGTAACTCCATGTGGCAAACGACTTCCCCTTGTCCGGCATAAAGAATTGCAACCGAACCACTTTTGCCACTCGTCTCCAACGCTAGTAATACTTGATCTGCGTTCATGTTAATGTTGCCAGTGCAACTACTTCCCTATCTCGGAAAGGAGTTCACTCATCTCGGCCGCCGCGTGTTGATTTCCTTGACGACGAGCTTCTTCGATGCCGTCGCGTAAAAACGTTCGCGCTTCTTCGATTCGCTCCAGTTCAACGAGTTGTTGCGCAGCCATAAAGAAAGCCGCAACATACTTTGGTTCTTCGTGATTGGCCAAATCAGTCAGCAGTTCCAAACTCTTTTCGCTTTCATCCAGCTTCCGATACTCCATCGCCAGCGTGTACCGCAAGAAAGAATCCTTCGGGTCATCCTGCAACATGGCCTGAATCTTGTCGATGCGTGAGGTTGTCATGGCGTTGGTCTGTTGGAGGTAGAAAGTTGCATGCCCAGTGTTTGGCCGCGCTGGACACAAAAAGGTTTGAGGTCGATCTCGGTTTTTTCTCCGCTCATCCATTGGTACATTAGCAGACCTGTCGCGGTCGACCAGTGCAAACCGTGCCGAAAATGCCCCGCTGCGATGAATCCGTTCTTAAAAGGATGAAGCGTGCCCAAATAGGGGAGCGTATCAAACGACCCTGGCCTCAATCCCGCCCAAGTGCGTTCGACGCGAGCCCGCGTCAACGCGGAACATGTTTTGAAAGCCCACTGCTGCAAAGGCTCGATCATTTCCTTGGTAGTTCGGTTGTCAAATCCAACCTCTTCTTCACAAGAACCAGCGAGTACATATCCATCATCGCGAGGGACCAAATAGCGATGCCCATCGTTGATCACCATCGAAAAAATCGGCTTGTCTAACTTGTACAAAACCATCTGCCCTCTCACCGGTAGAATGCCGGTCTGAATGTGGACCGTTTCAAGTAGTACCGAGGCCCAAGCTCCGCTGGTGACGCAGTAACGCTCGGCCCGGAAATCCATTCCGCCAACATCGGCCGAAACAATACGCTCTCCGGCGGTATTCAATTGATCGACTTTCGCATGCTCGATCATGGTAACCCCTAGTTTTTCGCAAGCGACTCGCAGAGCACGAAGATGCCTAGGATTCCGCAATCGTCTATCGTCCGGCAAATACCAAGATCGCAATCCACTCTTATCCGCAATCAATGACGAGAGGGCTGGTACTCTGGTGGCCAATTCCTTGCTCGACCAGACTTCGTATTGAATACCGAGTTCGTCCCACCACATTTGATTGGCTGCAAGCGTGGCTCGCTCTGCCGGTGTGCAAGCAAGATACACGCCACCGCATTTCCGGAACTCGTTGTCGATCGACGTTTGCTGGAGCAATTGCTGCGCCCATTCAGGGTGCAGTCTGTGAGAGAGCGCCCGAAGTTGTTCCATCGGATCTTGCGATTCTATGGAAGCGCCCGCTGGAAGGATTCCAGCGCCAGCCCAGGATGCCCCTCGGCCAATTTCACCAGCATCAACAACCAATACACGCCAACCCTTCGAAGCGCATTGGTAAGCGATAGAAAGCCCAATCACGCCCCCCCCGCACAGCATCAAATCGTACGGCGGGTCTGTTGTTGAGTGCATTCTTGACACCGCCGACAAAAGTCACTTTCTGTCCGTAGCTTGGGACCATCTGTCCCGAGCTTATTGGAATCTGCAACGAATTTTCTATTGGTCGGGACAACGGTCCCAACCTACCTCGACTTTTGTCGGCTGTGTCGTTCTTAATAGGTCAATCAATTGGAGTCAGCGCAAATCGCCAACTCCTCAAATAATTCCCTCGTTAGTCCTTAGGTGCAAAAAAGAGCACCCTGCCTACGCAGAAAACCACAAGGCTTAAAACAGTAGACACAGACAAAATCATAAAAATCCAGCCAGCCGTAGTCATCGTGATACCCCTCTTGTTTGATCTTGTAAAAGTGGACGCTATTCTCGACCTTCTCGCTTCCACCGTTGACCGGCAAAAAACACCATCACCCACAATAGAACCATCGAGCCGACGACGATCGAGAAACCAGCCAATTGAACCGGATCTTGCAGTTTCTTTACCATGGTCAACGTTCCACTGGCTTTGTCTCTTGAAGTCAACATCGAAAACAGAATCCAGATCAAGAAGGCTGGCGAAACGAACTTGATCACAAACTGAATGAAGCGAGGGACTCGAAGTTCCGCGCCACTGTCGAGCTCTTCCTGTCCAAGTTTCGTTCCAAACACCCACCCGTAGATGATCGCTTGTACCAACGCCAACACGACGATAAAGAGTTCGCCGGACCAAAAGTCGATCGAGTCCAGGCCGGCAAGATTCTTTGAGAAGTACATTACAAAGCCTGAGCCCATACAAGTAATGATAAACATCAAAAGGGTTGAACCCTTACGAGTCAGCCCCAGGCCTTCTTCGAAGAACGCCATCACGGGTTGGAGCATGGACAAGCTACTCGTGATGGCAGCCAGAAACAGCATAAAGAACCATAGGAACCCGAATATCTGCCCACCCGGCATTTCGGCAAATACGTTGGGGAGGGCTCGGAATCCGAGCGAGAAAGAACTCGATGTAAAGTTCATCAGAGTCGTAGCGCCCAAGAAAACGAAAGCCGCTGGAATCGTAATCGTTCCACCCAGACACACTTCAAAGAACTCGTTGACACTGGACGCGGTCAGTCCGCTCAATGCAATATCTTTCTTTGGCTTTACATAACTTGCGTAGTTGATGATCACGCCGAACCCAACCGACAACGTAAAGAAGATCTGTCCAGCAGCTGCAAGCCATGTCTCAGGCTTGGTCAGCACGCTAAAGTCCGGGTTCCACATAAATCCCAAACCATTAATCACTGTCTGTTCCGGGTTAGCAGGGTTTGCCGGCAAGGTAAGCACGCGGATGAGCACGCAAAGGGCGCAGACTGCCATCATCGGAATGGCAATGTTACAGAACTTTTCAATCCCGCCGCTCAGCCCTCGATAAACAACCAAGAAATTCACCACGAAGGTTATCATGATGAAAATCAAAGCAGGCTGGAGCAAACTGGAGAACAAAGAACCGTCTTGAGTGGACCCTGTGAAGTTTGAAAAGAACGCATCGTAGGCTTCAGGATTCTTGCCTTTCATCAAACTCCCGGTCAGGTAGTTCCATGCGTAACCGAGACACCATGCTTCAACGACTATGTAGTAGAAATACACTGTCATTGGGATAAGCAATGCCAGCGCACCAAGGTATTTCGAAAGCGGGTGACGCCAGAGAACCGAGAAGATCCCCGGCGCAGAATTAAAGCCTTTGCGTCCGCCGTATCTACCCATAGCCCATTCAGCCCAGCAAAGCGGAATACCGACCAAGAGCAACGCCACAAAGTAAGGGATCATAAATGCTCCCCCACCGTTTTCAGCAGCCTTGCCAGGGAACCTCAGGAAATTCCCCAGTCCAACGGCGGAACCTGCTACTGCCATGATCACACCGATACGTGATCCCCATTGCTCTTTAACGTCGGACATGTGGCTCCCTGTTTTTGCTTTCGAGTTGCGATCAAACTGTGGCAATTCTCAACCCATGATCACCGCGGAGAGGAGGGCATCAACCAATGCCTCGCGATAAACCTCGGGCTGTATGCTACACAACCTTCGCCAAAGTGCTAGCACCTTGGCCCCAACTCTTGCGATATCTCGCAATTTTCAGAATGGCGACATAAAACGAAAATAGCCGGTGTCATTGCAACACCGGCTATGTGATTTTCTTTAGGCCCAGAACCGTTTAGCGGTACATCTGTTGAGCATTCGGCATCCCATTTGCCATGTTGGGCACACCTGCCGGAGGCAATCCTGCTCCCTCAGATTGGTTTGAGAAATCGTAGCTGGTCGGTCGACCGACACTACCCGGCTTGTAGGGTGCCGCTCCGTTGTAGGTTTGGTTGGCAATCGCAGGACCAGTCGACGGCGGGAATCCGCCGGGCAGGGCGTTAGGCATACTGCTTTGCATTGGATTGGCGGTATTCGCCGCAGCGTTGTAGCCGGCAGGCATCGCAGGGATGCCTGCACCATTTCCCATGGGAGCGTACGATGAGTTGTTTGTCGGTGGGGGCATTCCGGGCGTTCCACCACCGTAGGCTGGAGGCATTGACGCTATAGCGCTTTGTTGAGTTGCGTTGCCGTATCCAGTGGGCGGTTGCTGTGAAGGACCGTAGCCTGTTTGCGGTGGATAGCCGCTAGGTTTGTTCGCTGGACCAGCCATGTTATACGCACCGGTGTTGTAACCGTTCGCACCCGAAGGTACGCCCATCCCGCTTGGCATCGATGGGACGTTTGGCCCGTGGTTGCTAGCCATCGGATTGTTAGACGGCATATTGAAGCTCGGACCGGTCGTGCCCGGCGCACCGTATGGCGACTGCGGCTTGGTCGAACCAGTTCCATTGCCAGCCAAAGCCTGTGGGCTGTTTTTGTAGGCTGGGCCCATCGGCGAAGTCGCTGAATTCGAGGGCATCGAAAGCCCCGGACTGCTTCCGGCCAAGGTTGACTCCGATGGTTTTTTGGACCAAGGGAACATATCCGAACCGGGCATCTTCCAGCCGGACTTGCATCCAGTCTGTGTTCCAGCCATAGCAACGACAACCACGGCCAATCGTGTCCAGTTTCCGAGTTTAGTTCGCATGCTAACAATTCCCTTTGGTAGCTTGTAGCAGTTCTAGCCCTGCGAGCAGAAATGCATTGTTTTTGTTTCGGTAGGTTCTCATTCGAGAACATCGGGATGACGCTAAAACCGTCTCCACAGCTGTTTTCGGCAAATCGTCGTCTGTGCAACACGCATAATCCTAAAATTCTACCTATTTTCCAGACGATTCTTCCAGGGTGTTGTTGCACCACTCGTGCACGGGATTTAGCCGAAAGAGACCAATCAAGTCAACGGCATCTTGCAATGACCAGTGTTATACTTGGGCTCAACCGTTTCCAATCATTCCCAATCTTTACCCTTGGCTGGCCTACACCATGCTTCGTTTCGCAGCCCATTCGGGCGTTCCCTTCCTTTCCCTCGCTCTTCTCGTTATTGAGTTTTTTTCAATGTCCAATTCTTTGCAGGGGCAAACTTCCTATCAGACTCCACCCCAAGCGGTCATCGATATTGTCGACGCTAAGCCGGAGCCATCGGTTTCGCTTAGTCCAGACGCAAATTGGATGGTGTACATAGACCGCAATGCCATGCCAGATATCGCGGATTTAGCTCGTCGTTATGTCGGCGTTGCTGGCATGCGTATCGACCCAGTCGCAAACGCCAGCTTTCAAACCGACTTTTTCCGTGGCCTGTCCATTCGGAAACAGGACTCTTCAATGTTAACCCGTATCCCAATCCAAGGGGATTGCCGCATATCCACAGTCAGTTGGTCGCACGATTCGCTCTCATTTGTATTCACCAACGTGACCGACGACGGAACCCAGTTGTGGTGGGTCTCTGTAGATACCCCCGAGAAGCCAATCCTCTTGTCCGATCGATTGTCGACGGTGCTGTCCAGCATTGATTGGATGCCCGATGGTAAACGTATCCTTTGCAACCTTGTCCCTGCCTCGCGCGGCCCCGAACCCACAGAGCCCAAGTCACCGGCGGGCCCCAACATCCAAGAATCCTTCGGCAACACCTCACCGATCCGAACCTATCAAGACCTATTGTCGAATCAGCACGACGAACTGCTGTTCGAATACTTTGGCACTTCGCAACTTGCTATTTTGCAGCCCAATGCACCTGCGATCGAAATCGGCAAGCCTGGAATGATCGACATCGCGAGCGTGTCACCCGACGGCCAGCATTTGCTGGTCACTGCGATGCATCGCCCTTTTTCCTATCTTTTGACAGCAGGCTCCTTTCCGCACACCATCGAAGTGTGGGACCTCGCGGGCAAAGTGCTCCATCTCGTTGCCGATGTCCCGCTTGAAGAGAACATTCCGATCGAAGGAGTTCGCTTGGGAAAACGATCCGTGAATTGGCGAGCTGGCTATCCCGCGACCCTCGTTTGGACAGAAGCATTGGACGACGGTGACCCAAGGAAAAAAGTCCCTTATCGAGACCAAATCAAAACTCTCGCGGCTCCTTTCACCGATCCCCCTCGCGATCTCATTCGATTAGAGCATCGCTACGGAGGACTCTCTTCGTTTCCAAAGGCCTCGCTCTTGATGGCAACCGAGATGGATCGAGACCGGCGTTGGGTTCGATCGCTTTTGCATGACACAGACAAACCCGACGAAAAACCAAAGGTCATCGTGGATCGGAGCATGCGCGATCGATACGGCGATCCCGGTAGAATGCTCTCAAAATCTGACAAGTCCGGCTTTCCTATTGCCCAACAATCCGGCCCATGGGTTTGGATGGCTGGCCAGGGAGCAAGTCCAGACGGGAATTTGCCTTTCCTCGATCGCAAGAATTTAGAGACGCTCGAAACACAGCGGTTATGGCGATGTACAAGTGGAACCCAAGAAAGCGTTGCAACCGTGCTTTCGACCGAGGCGACCGACAAGCCAACATTCATTTCACGACGTGAATCGCCGACAAACCCTGCAAATTATTTCCTTCGGAATCTCGCTTCGAATTCCGACGCGGCCCTGACCGACTTCAAGGATCCCACACCGCAGATTCGAGGTATCAAAAAGCAAATTGTCAAATACCAACGAAGCGATGGAGTTCCATTATCAGCAACGCTCTACCTACCCGCCAACTATGTCGAGGGAACTCGGTTGCCTTTGCTCGTTTGGGCGTATCCGCTGGAGTTCAACGACGCGAGTACTGCAGGTCAAGTGTCAGCGAGCCCCTCCGAGTTTACTCGCATCGCTGGACTCAGCCATTTGACTTTGCTCACCCAAGGGTATGCAATCATGGACGATGCAACCATGCCGGTCATCGGGGATCCTGAAACGATGAACGACACTTTCATTGAACAAATTGTTGGAGCGGCGAAAGCAGCCATCGACAAAGCCGTCGACATGGGTGTTGCCGACGGATCCCGAGTGGGCGTCGGCGGGCATAGCTATGGCGCGTTCATGACCGCCAATCTGCTAGCGCATAGCAACCTTTTTCGGGCGGGTATCGCGCGCAGCGGAGCCTACAATCGGACACTCACCCCATTCGGCTTCCAGTCCGAACGACGGCCGTTGTGGAATGCCAAGGATGTCTATGCCAATGTTTCACCATTCATGCACGCCGACAAGATCAAGACACCGATTTTGTTTGTCCATGGTGAGAACGACAACAATCCAGGGACATTTCCTATCCAATCCCAACGCATGTTTCAAGCGGTCAAAGGGAACGGAGGCACGACTCGTCTAGTGATGTTGCCACACGAAAGCCATGGCTACCGCGCCCGCCAATCCGTGTTGCATACCCAATACGAAATGCTCGCTTGGATGAACACATTCGTACGCGACGCAAAACCCTAATGCTCTATCAGAGTGGTACGGCGGTCCCCGCCGTAACTCTTTTCGCTACCTCGCCCCCTTAAGGCAACGCTGCGAAGCATTATTGGCCACGAAGACATTGATCTCAATCCAAAGTCGCACCCGGCAGGACCGCCAGGTGCGAACCTACCGTAGGTCACTCTCGCCCAGCTCGCCCAGAGTGACTTTTTCTCAATCTCTCTCTATCTTCGACTGTATCTCTTCAAACTCGGTTGCAGCGAAGTCGCTTGCGAGGTAACCGATCTGGATGCGATGATCTGCCGGACCAGCGGATGCGGTATCGATCGATAGATTGGCCATCCCCCACCTGCGATCGAACGGAGTCTGAGAATACGATACCCCCTGGATCTTTTCAAAGAAGGTCATCGAGCATTTCTGAGTCCATGTACCGCTCTTGAATACAAGCCCCCACACCATTCTCGCATAGCGTTTGCTTTTCGATTTTTTTCGAACGTACAGCACGCCGGCAATTCCGAGAAGCACGCCAGGAATCCAGCCCGTACTGAGTCGAATGTACAAACCCATCAGCAATACCACCAACGAAACAAACAGAACCGGCCGGAGCATCCGGGGCAGCGCGTTTTTGGACAGGCTTTGCCACACCAATCCACTCTCGTCGAACTGTGCCCGAGTGTCTATCGCGGAAAGAACTTCGTGGACCGAATCGTTTGCCAAGATCGGTACAAACCACTTCCGCCCGACCGATGAGGCCGCGTCCTCTGCTTTGCCATCCCCTCCACCCTCGGTTTCAATGCGGATACAGGCTAGTCCGAATCGTCGCTGCAACCAACTCCGCTGCACGCTGATCAATTGAACCCGACCCAAGGGAATCGTTGCCGAAACCTGAGTCAGCAACCCGCATTTTACGTGCAACGATTCGCCATTGGATTCCAATCGATAGCCGTAAAATCTGAGTACATACCACATCGCCGAGAACAGCCTAAGAATTGCAAACAACAGGATCACCCCGAGCGTCACAAGTAGCAGCGACCCAAAAGCGCCGTAGACTTCGCGCACCCAACCAATCATCGCCTTCACCGAAGTCTCATCGCTCGCTATCACCTGAGCCGACTCGGAGTCACCGCCCATTTTAAATCCCGGAATGGACTTACTGCGGAACCAGCTATCGCCGAACCGCATCTCCCACAAGAATCCAACAACGAGCCCCGCAATCACCTCGCCGCGGTTGCTCAAAAGCCCTCCCAACACAATCAATCGTAAAGGTAATGCCAGTATCAGACGAACTGTATCCCCCTTCGGATTCTGATGCGTCTTGTCCGGATTGTTCGGATCCTGATCGGCCGAATCAGTTCGTTTTGCACCAACCAAAGCTTCGCTCGACGCAAGCAGCTCTTTCTTGAGTCTCGCATACTCAGAAAGTGCTAAGACCCGCATGATGGCCTCAGGCTCTTTGCCTGATGCGGTCTCAATCCGTACCTCGCAGACTTGCAAAAGCCGATGAAAAAGATTTTGCGATAGATCAATGTTCTGGATTCGATCTAAAGGAACGACTCGATGCAGCTTATGAATGAGGCCCTGGTCAACAATCAGTTCGTTGTTGGCAATGGTATATCGGAAGGTGTAATAACGAATTATGGCAATCGCTAGACAAACGGCAATCACGGCCGAGCCGATACTCAACCCGATCCAACCTCCTCGACTCGTGCCAAAAAGAGCGGCAGCCGTTGGCAAAAGATTCGAACGAATAATCGAAGCGAGTTCAAACCCGAGCGAAAGAGGATGGAGTCGTCGCATTGAGAAAGGCTCGGTCATCGAAACGCCTTTGTCGTAGTGGAATCGTCGCTTCGCGGTTTAACATTCTTTTGCGACAACCGGTCTCGTAAGTGCTCGGCCTTTTCAAGCGTAATGCCTGAAAGCGAGATCGAAGGCTCATGGGTACCGCCTGTGTTGACCACTAAAGTCGCAAGCTCGAATCTCCTCTCGATGGGCCCCTGCTGCACGTCGGTGTGCTGAATGCGACTGGCTGGGATAAAGATACGATGACGCCACCAAATGCCGCGCCGAATCTCAAGCCCCTGAGGCTTTAGTTTCCAGGAGGTCGCGGCATAAGTT
This sequence comes from Pirellulales bacterium, assembly GCA_038223525.1. GTDB lineage: Bacteria > Planctomycetota > Planctomycetia > Pirellulales > Pirellulaceae > JBKCUI01. The sequence goes on along the minus strand of JBBRGW010000001.1, from coordinate 14,646 downwards.
CGCTCAGGGATAATCTTGGCGAGCCCGATCAATCCAGCGATTACCCCTGAAACGCACGCCAATCCAATCCATTGAAAACGATCGAAAGTTCCTCGAAAAACCAGCCCGGTCAGGAGCCAAACTCCCAAAAGAACGATCGATACCATTCCGACCAAGATTCGCCAAGCGATTCGCTCCAGTTTCACCGATCGAAAATCGAGCTTTTCGAAATCGCCGATCGACTGGCCGAACGAACTCCCATGCGATTCAGCGGCTGGGATGCATGGCTCGGCCTCGGGTGCAACGGAAGGGATAGTCACCAAAAGCGACCCCTGTGGCGACTCAAGCCGCTTTTCGGTCGCGCCATGGACTGCGTTTGTTGTCGATACCGTTGAGCTGATTGCCAACTGCACGGAGGGACTGGCCGTCTCCTGTGAGGTTTCCCTTGAGCCGACGCTCGCGACTTCATTTTCTGGGTTTATGGGAGGAATCCTTGATGTTGCCATGGTTTTGATTGACCTGTTCACCGGTCACTATCATACTCTTTACTAATTCTCTCCTCGTTATATCCGTTGCGACCACTATTCGTGTCGCGCCGGTTGAGTTTGGATTTGTTTGTCATTTTTGCACGAGATTTATCAGGGTAAAGAAAACATGGCGGCCAAAAATTCGAGAATGACAAAGCGATTGCCACGAAAAAAGCTGACAGTCGAGCAATTGGAGGCGCGTCGTCTTATGGCTGGGCTATGGAACTACATCGACCAAACACAACTTCCATCAGGCCTTACCTCCTTCGTTCGAGCAGAAGAATACAAGCTTGCTACTTTGGACGCTAAGGCGATCCAAACGCAGCTTTCCATGGCTCCCCCAAGTTTGATAGAGCCAGCCTCTGTAAACACGATCATTAGCATTCCTAAGCCTGATGGATCCTACGAGCGATTCAATATCTATGTGAACTCGATCATGGCTCCCGAGTTGGCTGCTAAGTTTCCTGAGATTCAAACCTACGCCGGCCAAGGGATTGACAACGCTGCCTCCACGATTTTTTTTGATCTGACTCCCCAGGGCTTTCATGCGCAAGTTCGATCTCCAGAAGGGACCTACTACGTGGATCCCTATTCCAATCTGTCGAGCGATTTCTATGCCGTCTATGCAAAGGGAACTTCCACCGTTGATACGGGATTTCGTGAACTAGCGGGGGATCTGAACCTACTGCGCGGCGATGGAGTGTCCGACGGAAATAGTTCCTCGAGCAGCGGGGCCAACAGCGGTTCCATTCAATCGCGCAGCGGTAGCCAATTGCGAACTTATCGATTGGCTGTGGCTGCGACAGGAGAATACACACGATTCCATGGTGGCACCGTTGCGGCCGGTCAAGCAGCGATTGTAACCGCAGTCAATCGTCTTACCGGAATCTATCAGACTGAGCTTGCAATCGCGTTTCAGCTAGTGGCCAATAACGACAGGCTGGTCTTTACCGATCCTGCGACCGATGGTTATACAAACAATAATGGCTTCACCATGTTGGCCGAAAACCAGGCCACAGTGGACAGAGTGATTGGAAGTGCCAACTACGACATCGGCCACGTGTTTTCAACCGGCGGTGGTGGCGTTGCGGCGCTGGCTAGCGTTGGCATCAACGGGATCAAAGCGCAAGGTGTCACCGGACTTCCGACCCCCATCGGAGACGAATTTTACGTCGATTTCGTTGCACACGAAATGGGACACCAATTCGGTGGCAACCATACATTCAACGGCGTCGATGGCAATTGCCCTGCACGCAACGGCAGCACCGCATACGAACCTGGCAGCGGAACGACCATTCAAGCGTACGCGGGAATATGCGGCACCGACGACTTGCAACCAAACAGCGACCCTTACTTCCATTCGGTTAGCTTGGACGAAATGGTCACGCATGTGGACGTAACCATTCCAACCATTGGCACTCGAGTCGCCACGGGAAATTCGATCCCTGTGATCAGCGCCGGATTGGATTATACCATTCCAGCAAGAACGCCTTTCGTTCTGACAGCTGTCGGCTCCGATGCCGATCCAGGTGACCAACTTACCTACGATTGGCAACAGCGCGATCTCGGCCCTGCACGCTCGGTGAATCTTGGCGATAATGGAGTTGGCCCACTCTTCCGAGTTTGGTCACCGACAACGAGTCCTTCTCGCACGTTTCCGCGATTGAGTGACCTAGTCAACAATGTGGTCGCCAAAGGTGAGCGATTGCCCACAACGACCAGAGCACTTAACTTCCGCGTCGTCGCTCGTGACAATCGTGCTGCAGCCGGCGCCTTTGACGATGACAACATGAGGATCTCGGTCATTGACACGGGGACCCCATTTGCTGTGGTCACGCCGAATACCAATGTTTCATGGGAAGGATTGACGTTCCAGAACATCGAATGGAATGTTGCCGGCACCTCAAGCAATGGCATCAACGCCTTGTCGGTCGACATCTCTCTTTCGACCGACGGTGGACTCACCTACCCAACGATTTTGGCCTCTCGCGTCGCAAACAACGGCAGCGCCAGCGTTCGTATCCCCAACTCTCCAACCAGCTCTGCCCGCATCCGAGTTCAGGGTTCGAACAACATTTTCTTTGATATTTCCGATGCTAACTTTACCATTACTCCCGCCACTAGGTCGATCGATATCTCTTTGGGAGCAAATGTTGCCTATACGGAAAATGCACCTGCCGTTTTTATTGCATCCGCTGCCAAGGTGAATGAACTCAACATTCCTGGCTACGATGGAGCCATTCTCACTCTTGCTGTTGGCACCAATTTTCAAGTCGGTGATCTTATTGATATTGCGAACCAAGGCAGTGGCGCTGGTGAACTCTCTGTTGTAGGCAATCAACTATCCATCGGCTCAACACCTATTGGCAGCTACGCTAGGACAGGTCGCTCGATCGATATCACGTTCAACTCGGCGGCCAGCAGTGCTGCGATCGAAAAGGTTTTGACGCAGGCCACTTTCGTTCATACGACCGATGACCCCTCCCCAAGCCCGCGCTCGATAACGGCCTATCTCGACAATGGAGTGAATGGAGCGAGCAACCGTGCGACCGTCCTAGTGAATGTCACCCCGGTAAACGATGCGCCTCGATCGAGCAACGCGTCGTTGGCTACCATCAATGAAGACACCACCAATCCTGCTGGTTCAGCCATAGGTTTGCTTGTCGGCCCATCGTTCCAAGATCCGGATCGCGGTAGTTCACTTTCAGGTATTGCGATTACTTCCAACACTGCAACAGCCGCTCAAGGACAATGGCAGTACTCGCTCAACGGAACAGCGTGGCTCCCTGTCGGAAATGTTGCGCCCGCGACAAGCCTCGTACTCGCTTCGGCTACGCGCCTTCGATTCCTGTCTGCAAAAGACTACTTTGGACGGCCAACTGCGTTGACCTTCCGAGCTCTTGATGAAACCTATACAGGTGCATTTACCACGGCTAGTCGCGCAACCCTCGATGTGTCCACGGCAACCGCAACGGGTGCCATCGCCTTGGCCGATGCAAGCATTACAATCCAAATCGCGCCTGTCAACGATGCACCCATTGCGACCGTGTCCGCTCAAGTGCAAAACATCAATGAAGACGAAGCATATACATTCCAAATCCCCGCGGGCTGGTTCACCGACGTTGACAACCCAACATTGACCTTGAGCATCAATACGACAGATGGCTCACCGCTGCCAAGTTGGTTGGCATTTGATGCATTAACGAGACGATTGACGGGCCTGCCCACCAACAACGATGTCGGAGTCCAGGACTTAGTCATTGTCGCTACCGATGCGGGCGGCCTTTTCGTCAACCTAGATTTGCAACTAGTCGTGGTCAACGTCAACGATGCTCCGACTAACATTGGTTTGTCCCGTAACTCGGTCCTCGAAAACGAAGCCGGAGCGTTTATTGGGAATCTGATCGCTACCGATCAAGATCGCAGCGACCTGTTCACTTGGCAAGTGTTCGATCCACGCTTTGCGGTGTTAGAAGACAAACTCTATTTGGCGCCGGGCGTTCGCCTCAACTACGAAGCGACTCGCTTTATCGACATTCAGATTCAAGTCACCGACAATGGAACTCCACCACTCTCGTTGACTTTGCAAAAGTCGATCGATGTGCTTGATGTTAATGAATTTGCACCCGCTTTGAGAGCAACTCAATTTGACGTCAGCGAAGGCACTGCTGGGGGCTCCGATGTTGCGTTCTTGGTCGCTCTAGATGGCGATATTGACAATAGTGTGCAATACCGGTTTTCGGGAACTCCTCCGACTCAATTCGCCCTGGATGGTAGCACCGGTCGTGTTTCGCTCAAGCCAGGTGCAAGTTTGGATCTAGAATCCCTTGCAACGTACCAGTTCTTCGTCGAAGCCTATGATGATGGGCTGCCAAGTCTCTCAACGATCGCGACCGTCAATATCAACGTGACGGATGTCAATGAGTTTGACCCCAGCATTACGACTCCCTCGCTTTCGATTTCGGAACGACAAATCGCAGGCATTCCATTTGCAAGACTCGCTGCATCGGATGGGGATACTACCCAATCGGTTCGGTTCTTGCTGCCCAGCAGCGAAACTCGTTTCACGGTGAATGCGACTACCGGCGACTTGTCGCTCAATCGCATTGGGACTTTCGACTTTGAAACGAGCAAGACGGATTCGATTGTTGTGATCGCGGAGGATTCGGGCACCCCGGCTCGCCGTGTACAACGGACTCTTACTCTCTCAATTCTCGACGCGAATGACCCGCCAACGGCTGCTTTTGCTGCCAACCCGAGTATCTTGTCCAACATATCGGGACTTAGTCTTGGAAAACTAACCATTGCCGACCAGGACCCAGGTCAACTCTACACCGTGGTTTCTAGCGACGATCGATTCACCGTCGTTGACGGAAACCTTGTCTTAGCGCCCGGCAAGGGCGTCGCTGAATCCGATCCAATCCAAATGGTCGTTCCTATCCAAGTTACCGAGGTGGGAGCGGATGGAAAAACCTACCCATTGAACGTGGCCTTGACCCGAATTACAAACAGATTCCCTTGGCAAAATCGATTGAACCCTTTGGATGTAGATCGAGTGGACGGTGTCAATCCGTTGGATGTATTGGCGTTGATCAACGCAATCAACGCAGGTGACCTAGGAAGCTTACCTTTCCCTAGACCAGCCAACTCCCTGAGCTTGCCGGACTACGATGTCGATGGAGACGGAACACTCACTCCCTTGGACGTGCTCGCCGTTATCAACTCGATCAACAACCGAGCTAGCGGAGAAGGAGAGGCAACCCCCTTGGCATCTCCAACCTTGAACACGAAAGTTGACGACGATGCCCACATTTGGCTAGCAGCTTATAACCAGATCGAAGAAGAGAGGTTAAGTCTCCGTCGCCGCAGATAACACGGAGCCGTTGAGTGCTATTTGGAATATTTGACGTTGGGAGCCTAGAAATGATTGAAATCAAATATTCCGGTGACGCTCTTTGGGATAGGATTGAACGAGCCGTGGAAAAAGTCAAGGATCGATTACGTCGCGTAACACGGGCCCTCAATGGCGCAAATATCCCGTATGCGGTTATTGGTGGCAACGCGGTCCAACATTGGGTGTCTCAAGTTGATGAGTCCGTGGTTAGAAACACTCAGGATGTCGACATTATTTTGAACGAACTCGATTTGGCTCGGGCGATCGAGGCTCTAAGCGGGGAAGGCTTTATTTACAGGCAAGCGTCAGGCATATCGTTGTTCCTGGACGGCCCAGATGCAAAAGCCCGCGATGCTGTTCACGTCGTGTTTGCCGGGAAGAAAGTCCGCGATGAGTATCCGGCGCCCGTTCCTGAAATTGAAGTATATGAGCTAATGACAGATGCTCGCACGTTGCCATTGGACCTTTTGGTTGGGATGAAATTAACGTCCTTCCGAGACAAGGATCGTGTTCATATCCGGGATATGATTTCGATTGGGATAATCGATGAAACATGGCCTGAACGATATATGCCTGAACTCCGAGCTCGATTGCAGCAACTGCTTAATGATCCTAATGGCTAGGCCCTAATGGCTAGGCAAGGTCACAAACGGGTTAATGCCTCAAGGATTCATCTCGAATAGGTTTTCTGGCAATGTCTCGGGCCAGTTGCCGGACAATAAAACATTGCGAACTCGCGTTTGGGTTTGATTCGGATGATGGTATAGTCCAAATTGCGGTGCCGCCTCACTATCCCATTTGCGCTCGTAAACATCCTGCCGGTTGATGGACAACAAAACCAAACCTTTGTCCCACCGAATCTTTAACGTGTTCCAAGCTTTCTCATTGATTTGTGGCTTGGCAATTTGTCGGGCCTGAGGATCGACGACTCTTTGTTCCGGATCGGTTCCAAGCCACTCTTTCTCCCCTTCGCCAGCTATCCATCGTAGCGAAACATCAGGCTGGTCTAGCAACATCGCCGTCCGTCCTATCGTCGGCGATATAGACAGGGGAAGCGACCGTGATCTACCCTCGACTGGATCCGGGTTGCTATCCTGGTAAAACTCTAGCTCAATGGTCTCACGATCGCACAAGGGTCGCTCGTAGTAGATTAGTCCGACGCTTCTCTGTTTTTTCGGTTCTTTCTCAATCTTTTCACGAACGTAGGGTTCGATGACGACACCTTTGGATTCAAATTCCGCAATCCTTTTTTCCCGTGCGATCTTTTGATCGACACTCTCGAGAACCCCGTCTTTGCAAATCCAAGCGAAGTCCGCATCTCCATTCTCTTGACCATACCAATACGGAAACACTTGGGTTTCCTCATCATCAAAGTCATAACCCTGGTCACTGAATTGATTGTCTTCGGAATCTTCGTCTTCAGGTTTGCCGTCCGTATTTCTTTCCATCAACGGAATCGGTTGGAGGTACTGCTGTGTGTAATACGATGACCAGCCAGCGAGACGCGGTGTGCAAAGATCGACTTTGCGAGGGATCTCCACTTTGCCTAGGATCTTGATTTCATCGAAACTCGAACTTCGATACGACTTAGCACCCAAACCAAAAAAAGGGGTTGCCGAACTCTCGACTGGAATCGTTACCGCCGCTTCGCCATTGACGAATACTTGGAAACGGGTGGAACTGCATTTGACGCGGTACTGATTCCATTCACCTTGTTTGTACTTATCAAACTTCTTAGCAATGCTCCCCATGTGGCGAAAACCGATGCTGCTCAACGCGATCGTCTTGTTGTAGGGGCAGAACTCAGCGAGCACGCCACCCATTACGATTCCAGGTTCCGAGTACGATCCATCGCGAGCTTTGAATTCGATTTCATAGTCTCCGACCAGTGGATACTTGAGAAAGAGGTACGATTGCATCGCGCTGGTTTCATGTCCCCAAGAGGAATGCGAATCGTTTCGCGAAAGCCATAGCGGCTTCGAGGGAATACCATCCAGAATGGCCCCCCCGTCCCAATCGCTCGCTTCTACAAAGTGCTTGAGCCGGTCTTGAGTAGCGGGTGCACTTTCATTCGATTTGGATGCTGAATAAAGAATCGCTCGACATTGGCTCATCAGTGCCGTTTTGTTGTGCTTCAAGCAGGATTCTAGCAAGCGCTTCGTATACTCGATCCCAATTTGTTGCGTGCTCTTGTCCTGCAACGCGATTTCAGCGATCTCCACTTCGATTGCCAGCGGTGGGCTGTCAGCCTGGACTAGCCTCTGCAAACTGGACGTTGCCTTGGTATCTCCAGTCGATGCAACGTCTTTGATAAGCTCCTTAATGTCGATAGCTTGGTCCCTGGCCTTTGTCCAAACCATTTTGGCCAATGCGAGGTCATCCGATTTCGATTCGGCGAGCCCCGCAATCTTTTGTTCGATTTCTGCCTGTTTTCCCAGAGCGATCGCGTCTCGCATCAACCACTCGAGCGCTGAGATCGAAGCGGCCTTGCTATTTGCGATCTGCAAGAGCGGCGATTTTTCTTCGCTGCGAAAAAGCGTGGATGTCAGGAACCGGGGCATCATCGCGCTCATGTTTCCAAGGCCTAGCATGGGTGCCGTCCATACTTGCTTTGAGAGGATTTCGTAGCGAATATCTTGAGGGCAAAGCAAGAAATTTTGAGCGGAATCGCCACGCAGACTAAACCAACTGCTGGACTCACCTGAACCATCGGCTCCCAACGTTGCTCGTTGCATCCACACGCTACCAATGCCGAAGGCCTTTTTTTCAAAGGCCACCTTTGAAAGTTCCGAAAAAGCCTGGGACTCCATGTTGCGTACATAGGACTCATTGCCTGAGCGAATGTTCGACCATTGACTTGCGATCGCCTCCGCAATCGACTCCGAGGCATCCCTATCGTTGGTATCGATCGACTCGGTGATCAATTCACGAAGATAGTCCATGTTCGTAGGATTCCCAGTCCAGTTACTGGTGATTGGAAGCGCCTTGACGAACGCTTTTTTGAGGCGCGATTTGAGTTCAGACTCGGTAGGGAGTTTCTTGAGTGATTCACGGATCGCCTGTGTTTTGAGATCCGAGTTGTTACCTACAATTTGCGCCGGCAGCTTAGGCTCGAGCTCGGTGAGTATCTTTTCGTAAACCTCGACGCCAGCTTTGTTCGCGTCGGCAATCCAGATTTTGAATAACCATCCGAAATCGGAATTGCCTGGCAGTGCTTGGCGTTTCGTCAGTTCTGCTTCTATCGCAGCGAGCTTGTCCACTTTGATGGCCCACTCGATTAAACATTGTGCCCCCGTCTTCAAGGTTTTGGCAGGATTGCCAGTGAGCGAGAAGTTGTTGTAGGAATTTTGATTCGTTGCGGTGGTCGATTGCGAATGCAGGTTGATGACTTGGGGCGAATCTTTTGGAAAGACCTGTTCGAACCACACCTCATAAGCCCGACCGGCATCGAAGTTTTTCTTCGCCCAGAGGTCGCTGACTTCAATCATTCTCGCAGCAGCTTTGGTGGCCGCCTGCTGCTGAGGACTGACAATACCGGAATTGGAACTAGACATAGAAGAAGTGTTTTGTTGTGGGCTTGAGAGCAAGCCGCCCAAATCTACTTTACTGATAACAGGTCCTTTCGCAACCGCGCGTTGGATAGCATCAAAGGAAACCTCGGGTTGATCCGCCTCTGCTGCCATCTTGGCAAGTTCTATCGCAGCAAACACCTTTTTCGCTTGCGGAGATTCGGGTTGAATCACCTCGTCATCATCGAATTGTGCGAACGAAGTCGGAATGAGACTAAAGAACAAGATTACACAACACACAAGGGTTTTTAGCATGATCTATTCCTTGCCTGCTTTCAATGGGAACAGGTCGTCCAACGTAGAACTCAAAATGGCTTTGCATTTCGCTGGGTCTGTTTTGCTGATTCGGACCGCGATTTCACAACGCAGCGATCTCGCAAGCTCTGGCTTTTTAATTTCAGCGGCAATCGAACTGGCTCGTTCCAATATCCGAATTGCCAATTCATTGTTTGCCCCCTCCGTTTCCAACAACTTGGCAACCGAGGTCAATGCGAGCTCGTCGGGAAGAGCGGTTCCCTCGGCTTCGAACTTCGGAGCGCTCTCCAACCATTTCGATACCTGATCGGCACACTCCGCTGCCTTGGTTTGATTCCCAAATGACTTTGAGACTAGAAATGCCCAGGTCAACTGCTTTGGGCCCGTCAGCTTGCTCGGATCGAAGTCCTTCATCGACGTCTCGAACTGCGTATTGAGCTTCTTGTTCTTGCTGACTTTCTCGACTAGCGAACTAAGCGGGAAGTCAAGCTTGTAACTTAACGGGTTCGAATGACTTATCTCGAGCGCCAACATACTATCTATTTGCCCCTTGTCCAGTTTGAGCTCAGCGGCTTTGGCTTTCGACTTCGTCTTGCCCGCATCGCCATGCTCGGTTTTGGTTGATTCGACTGCCTCAGCTGATTCGGCAGGCTTGGCCGACTCGGCAGGCTGCGCAAGACCAAGGGTCTGCCCAACGAGAGACAATGTTGCTTCCGGCGTCATCTTGGCATTGATGGCCGTCTCCGCTTGATTGACATAGTGATCTATGTTACCAGCAAAATTCTGAATGCGTTCCTTTAGTCCCGGATCGGATTTAACGCGTCGAAGAATGACGTAGGCTTCGACAGGCGAACCCGTGTTGGCTAATAATGTGGCGATCTGAATTTTCGAATTGAAGAGCTGATACTCCGCGTAGGCTTGATTGCTCTGGCCATATCGGTCATCGATTTTGACCTCTTTGAGCGCTGCCATTAACAACTTTTTGGCATCCTCGTTTCGACCGAGTTTCCCATACCAGTGGACAAGCAGTGCGCCAGGCGAGTATTGAAATCCGTTGCTGCTCATTTGATCTGATTTTGATTGGGAAGCAGCCTCGAGCAAGAGCAACGAGGTCGGCATCTTAGCAATTTGACTGTCTGGAATTTGGCTCACTACCGACCAAACCGCGCTACGCAAATCGTCGTTATTTTTTGCCTTGGCGAGCTGAGCTTCCCACGGCTTGATGGCGGTTTCGAGTTCCTCCCACTTCTTCTTGCCAGCATGTACGGTTGCTAACATCGCACGCGGCAATGATTCCTCTGGATGACTAGCTAGCCTCATTTCCATGGCTGTACAGACCTCCGTATAGAGCTTATCTGACTCCGCAATCGTGTTGAGCATTTTAAAAATAGGGTTGTCGACTTTGCCGTTTTGCTGATAGGAGCGAACGTAACTGAAAGAGCTTTGACCACTGTTGAATTTCGGATCAATGATTCGCTTCAGCACTGTCTCTTGTGTCGAATCCTCGAACTTGAACTTGGGAATCTTGATAACGTCGGCCACGTAACCGAGTTGCTCTAAATCTCCCTTAGCAACAATCACGGAAAAGAGTTTTTCGGCGCTCGCAACATCCGCCGCTTGGATAAGTTGTCTAGCGATCTCTTGAATTCGGTACGATGAGTTGCGCAACTTACTCGGTCCAACTTCTTCGATGAGAGCGACCAGCTTACCCCAGGCTTTTGCAACGGTTAAGCTATTCTGCATCTCGTAATATCGATCGTTTAGCAAATCAGGCTTCTTGCGAATTGCCTCCAAAAACTGCACGACCGCTTCGCTGTGCTTATTCGATTGCGCTAGTCCCATTCCCACTTGAAAGATGGCGGCAGGATCCATGCCTGTCTTTCCGGCCATACTGCTCCGGAGCTTGATCGCATCCTCTCTGCGGCCAGCCGCATCGTAGTAGGATGCTAAAGCGTCAACGATCTTCAAGGATTTCGGTGATCGCTTGAGTTGCTCCTCCGTCTGCTCGATAAGTGTCTTGAGTTCTCCGGCTTGCGACAAAACCTTCAACGCAGCGTCATTTTGCGAACTCTCTGGCGTCGTATACCGAGACCCGCCTTTGGGTTTGGTCCGGCGAAGAATAGACCTCGCGATTTCAGCCCCTTTCTTCTTATCACCCGTGCTGACGTATCGGTTCATGAGCAGCATCAAAGTATCTTGCTTGCCACCACTTCGCCGTTGGATACGTTCCATAACCCTATCGGCTTGCTCCTTGAGTCCCAACTGATACATCAAGTCGCATAGTTTGAACTCCACATCTGGTTTGAGTCGGAGCACAAATAAGCGTTGAGCGCTTTGACGCGCGCGTTCCAGATCGCCCAGCGCAATCACGAGTTGTAAAATGGTTAATTCGCGATCGACTAGCATTTGCTGGTTGGCTGGCTTGATCTTTTCGACCAGAGCCAGCGCGGTCGCTGTTTGACCGGTTTCGCTAAGCAATCGGATACTCAGCAAATTGAACAGCTCGTTCGTCGGGTCATCATTCTGCATGTCCATCAATGTTGCGAGGGCGACATCTTTTTTATTGTCCCAGATCGCAAATGCAGTCCAAGCAAGTTGTCGCACGACACGGAGCATCGTATCATCGGTCTTTGCTGACGCCCACGTTTGCAACTGGCTTCTCAGCTTCTCACGGTTCGCTTCTTGCTCGTCCCCTTTTGCATCCTTTTGGTCGTAAGCGATCTTGAGCGACGTTAGCAGCGATGGATCCATGTACCCGTTCGCTTGGGGAAAGAGCACGGGGATTTGGATGTAGTTTCCATTGCGAAAGTAGTAGGCATTGGACGGCTGCGTTACCAACGCGACCCGTTCCGAAGGCCTTCGTTTCGAGGTCAAGCTTACTTGAAACTGGATGCTCATATCAAGCATTTCAATCCATTGTTCGGCGCTCGCTTTTTCGGCAAACGCTCCGACCAATTGACTATAGGTATAGACCGCCATCCCTTGCGCCTTGGGCAGTTTCAGCGATTCATCGAGCGCCTTTCGGAAAAGTTCTAAGCCCCGCTTGGTTTGCGGTTCTTCTTCGCTAAAGAATTGGGTGGCAACTTGAATCAGTTGGTTCGACTGAGTTCCGGCGGCTAATTTTTCGAACAGGGCGTCCGCTTTTTCCTTTTGCCCGGTGAGTTTCCATTGTCCTGCGAGCCATAGGTTGTAGGAATCTGACGTCTGCGAGCCATCCGAAATATCTTTTATTAACGATTCGGCTTCGGCTAGCTTCTCGGGTTCGAGCGCAACGGGTTTTCCATTTCGGGAGTTGGCTGGGGCAGCATTCATCAAACGACTTAGTTTGCTTTGTTTTGCTGCTCGGTCGCCAGTCGCGATCAAAAGCGATAAGCACTCGTTGTACTCGGCGTCCATTTCACCTTGAGCTGAGTACTCAAGACTTGCATTTTTCCAGAGCATCATATCCATTGCGTCCCAAAGATCGTCGGGCTTCTTGGACTCCTTGGCTTGGCTCAACTTCTCCTTAATCGCACTTTCCATGGCTTCGGTCGAATCCATGGTCTGTTGCAAAATCCCTTTGGCTAAAATCCGGACATCGTTGAAACAAGATGGAGAAAATGGGGGCGGACCGCCACTCCCAAAGTAGTAACGATCCGAGTCGGGAAAGACCGATCGCATTAGCTGACTGATCTGCTGCGCCATGCGTTGGCGACTTAGAAGCGTCTCTTTGCTATAGCTGTTTGCGTACTGAGAAGCATTTGGGGCTTTGGCCGCTTTGGCTAATTGCTGTTTGACAGCTTCGCTGAGGGTCGCTGGCGCCACAGTCATCCCTAAAACCTTAACAGCCATCGCGCGAGCGTCCTCTTTCTTGTTGGCACGGTAGAGACTGATCAAACCGGGAGCGTAAAGTTCCCATTGGTCCGGCGATTGGGCCAAGGCTTTCTCGACAATTTTGGCTGCGGACTCAAATTGATCTTTGGCGATGAGGCTATTGACTGCACCGATAACCGAATTCGACTTGCTATCTCGCGAACTAAGCTTGATCCAAACACTCTCCGCCTCATCGATCTGGCCGAGATCGGCCAGCATTCCTGCGAGCGCGTATTCACCGAGAGGACTTGGCGAAATAATGTTGAGCCGCCGCTGGTATTCTGCGGCGGACTCCAGATCGTACTCCGCTTTCGAAAGTGCAACGAGTTGTTCAAAGAGCTTGGTGTCTCGGCTCTCTTGGCGAATCAATCGTTCGAGAATCGACTTGGCCATCCCAAGATCGCCTGCAGCCTGATAGGCAGACGCGGCCCAGAGGGTTGAATCGCGTACCTTGTTCGCTTCCCGACCAATCGTCTCGAGTCGTTTGATGAGCGTTTCGAAACGATTCGCACGAAGATACAACTCGGTCAAAGAAGCGATCGGAACGGCTTTAGCATCGGAGTCTTTAGCCAGTTCGAAGGCTCGCCAATAAAGTTCTATGGCTTCGTCGGTCTGCAATTCGTTGGAAAGGTACTTTGCCAACGAATTGATTGCGTCGACATCATTTGGATGATTCCGCAGGTTGCGTCGAAGCGTTTCGAGGCCAGATTTATTGTCCCCCGCTTGAAAACAGAGGTCCGCAAAGAATCGGAAATTGTCCGCGTTTCCCGGCGCCGATGCGATCAGCTCGCGTCCGGTTTTGAGCGCTTCTTCGCTTTGCCCCAACCGCATCTGAAGACCAGCGATCTGTGTCAAATAGTTGCTCGAAAATCGGCGATCAATCGATGCGAGTCTTCGATAGGTTTCGATAGCTGGTCCGATTTGACCGGAGCGTTCTTGCAGGCGGGCTGCAGCGAGCGAGAAGTTGATATTGTTTGAATCCAGTTCAATCGCTTTTTGAATGGCAAGGGTCGCTTCTTGAAACTTACCATTGGCTTCGCGAAGCATCGCTAATAACTGCCATGCGGCAGCGCTGTTGATTTGCTCAGCCTCTACCAATTTCTCTTGAGCCTCGATCCTTTCCTGTAGCTTGCCCGACGCTTGATAAGCCTTCACACGTAGCTCGACTAGTTTTTCGCGGGCGTCTTTGTCTTCCGCGAGTTTGTCGGCGAGATCTAACTGCGCTAATGATTCTTCGTATTTTTTGTCATCGCGAAGCAGTTCGGAGTAGCGAGCCCGATGCTCGAATGCAGGATTCAATTCGCAAGCTCGAGCCATGGCTGCAATCGCCTTTTCGGGATAGTCGAACTGCTTCATGATTTCCGACAATCGAACACAATTCTCTCGCGACTCGCGAGCCCCTGCAGCGATCTCCATCCAAATGCCGAGGGCTTCGTCTTTGCGACCTAATTTGAAAAGGTACTCCCCCAGGTACTCTCTGTACTGAGGTTCGGCGTCCGCGAGGAGGACTGCTTTGCGGTAGAGCTCGATCGCTTGCTCAGGTAGCTCTGCACCCCGAACAAGATCCGCA